>JBGTKH010000543.1:0-7505 GCA_041744735.1 Pirellulaceae bacterium
CGCAACAGCACGTCGCCGCGTGTGGGAGTCGGGTCGGGATGCTGCTTCAGAATTTTTGTGAACAACCGGCTGGCACCCACGAAGTCGTATTGATCCAACGCCAGGCAACCGAGCTTGTACGCCGCATCATCGCCGAGCGAACTGACAAAGTATCGCCGCACGACTTCCGCCAGTGCCCGCTGCTGTGTTTGGTCGCCCGCGGCGGCCAGCACACCCTGTGCGTCGCCGTCGGCGGTGATGCGATACACGCGCAGCCCTTCGGGCGGCAGCGACGCCAGCTTGCGTTCAACCTCTTCGGCCAGCGACGTGTACGTGCGGCCGTCGCGAGTCATCAACGTATCGCCGCTTTCGTCCAGCACCTTCTGCCAGAGCACAACGGCCAGATCGTAACGCTTGTCCCTTACAAATTGCTCGGCCCGCGCCAATAACCGTTCCATTTCCGGGTCTGTCTTCAAAGGTGCGCCGCCGGGGAAGTTTTCTTGGGCCATGGAATCGGCGCTGATCGCCGGCCGGTTGGCGTCAGGCGGAGCGGCGCCGAATTGGGCGCGGGCTGTTTGGCAGAATGTCAAACCAAAGGCCAGCGTTATTGATGCAATGCCGTACGATAAACATGAAGGTGTCGTTCGACGGCGCGATTTCGCGCCGATAGAGCGAAATATGGGTTTCGCGCCGATAGAGCGAAATATGGATTTCGCCCCGAAGGGGCGCGATATGATAGCCCAGGGCATCGCCCTGGGTGGTTTTTGCGCAATGTGTTCCCAAAGCCCTGAAAGGGCGAGACATTCGAGGTTCCGCTTATCTCGCCCTTTCAGGGCTTCGGCGAAGACGTCCGCGTCCCGAAACCCAGGGCGTTGCCCTGGGCTATCTTGTTTCGCCCTTTCAGGGCTGTCATGTTTCGCCCCTTGTGAGCGGTCATTTACAACGTGCCACATCGCTTACCTCCGCAATCCAAACAGCCATCCCAAGATCTGTTCGCCGCACAACACGCCGACGAGCACGGCCAGCACCGTGTGCCACACTTCGTGCTGCGAACCGCGGACTCCTTGAGCGGCGGCGGCATCCGCGGTGGAGATGGTGACCGGTGCGTCACCCAATTCACGCTTCAGCGCCGCTGTGTCCAAGCGCTTTAAATCTCCTTCGCGCGGATCGACGTTGGCAGCGAACAGCACGCGATCGGAACCGCCGTCGGTGCGAGTCAACTCCAACTCGTAAAATCCGCGGCGATCGGTATCGGCGTGTACGATCTTCCACACGGTTTGATCGGCCGACTGCTGAGACGTCTCCGCCGGTGCCGCCTGCACGCCGATGCGCTGGTCGCCGGGCATGTGCAGCGCCGCATCCATTTTATACTGAGTCAAATCGACGGGCTGCCGCAGCGGCTGACCAACGGCCAAATCGCCGCTGCCCCCGACATTTCGCGCCATGTAGCGGACCAGTTCCTGCATCGTGATCAAGTAACTTGGATCATCGGTCCATGTGCTCCAGTCGGCGTCGGCGGGGATTGTCAGCGCGACGACACGTCCGGAATCGAAACTTCGTTCGACAATTGCCGGCGATTCGTCCACGTCGGTGAAGCGGGCCAGCACCGCCACGTCGCGGCCAAGCTGTTCGGGCTTCATCGAAGCGCCCCACCAGCGAAACGTTTTCACGCGATCCAGGAACGGATTATTCTGTCCCTCAAACACTCGCAGCACGACGTGATTGCCGACGACGATGTGAAAGAACGACCATGTGCTTTCGCTTTCGTCGCCGCGAAGGCCCTCGAGCCGAATGGGCGACAGGCCGGTCGCGTCGCGGTAGAGTTGCTGATTGAAGAAACTCTCGTCGGTTTGATCACCCGGCATCAGAATCAACCCGCCGCCGGCCCTTGTCCACGCTTCCAAAGCTTCCAGCCGCGGTTGGCTTAAGCGGTACAAGTTGCAAAGAAAGATGACTTGATACTTGTCGAGCCGCACGGTTTCCAACTCTGATTCGGTGATGACTTCCACAGCGATGCCCGACAGCGATTGGCCGGGCGGAACCAGCGCCCGCTGTAAATAGAACGACTCGGATCGCCCGTACGTGGCCGACGGATCGCCGTCGACGATCAGCGTCGGGATGCCGGGCACGACGCGAGCGGCGAAGAACCGCGTGCTGTCGGCCGCCAGCCGATCTTGAGCGCCGGGATCGATTGTCACCACTTCCGCTTGGACGCGGATCGCATCAACCGGTGCGGTTCGCGACGAATTCCCAATTCCATCGTCGGCCACCGGCAACTCGGGCGGAGCAAACGTGAAGCTGAACGCAGCCGTGGCCGATCCGCCGGCTGCGATTTGCTCGATCTCGGCCGTCAGCGGAATCGATTGGCCCGCCGTGAATTTCACCGTCAAGTCGCGAACTTCAGCGTCTCCGAAATTCGCCAGCGTGACGTCGAACCGCGACGAGACGCCCGCCACCAGCGTGTCCTCCGGCCGAATCGAAGTGATCGCCACGTTATTGTGCTCGCCGCCGGCCACGTCGATGAGAAAGCAGCCGTTCGTTTGCTTGGCCAGCCGTCGCAGGATTTGCGCGGGTTGATTGTTGCCGTCAGTTTGTTCGCTCGTCCAATCTCGCTCGCGCATGTCGGTCAGCACATACACCACGCGATTGACATTCTTCGGCTCAGTCGCAACATAGTGTTCCAATTCCAACAAGGCCGCAGCCAAGTTGGCTGGCCTATCCGTGGCTTCAAGACTCTCAATCGTGTCGATCAAATCGCCGAGCGTATCGGTGCGGATGAGTGCCGCGTTGATCTGCCGCTGATCGGGTTGCGACGTGACAAGCAATGTCAGCGTGTCGTCGGACTTGCCGGTTGCTAGATTCCTAACCAAATCGGTGAGACTTCGTTTCGCCGCGTCCATCGCCGATTCGTTGCCGCTCTGGACTTGCATGCTGAGCGAATCGTCCAACAGCACGATCCGCTCGAACTGGGCGGTTTCCAACAGCCCCGCCGTCAATCCGGTCGGCAAGAACGGCCGGGCGAGCAGCAGGCCGATCAGAAACACGGTCAGGCATCGCAATAGCAACAGCAGCAGGTTTTCGAGCCGCACGCGACGCCGGTTCCGCTTGTCCGCATCCAGCAGAAAATCCATCGCCGCCCAATCGACGACTTTGAACCGGCGCTTGTTCAGCAGGTGAATGATGATCGGCGCCGCGACCAGCAGCGTACCGAGGCCCAACAGCCACGGGTTCACCATCCAACTGCTAAACCAATTGAGCATTTTAGCTTTCAGCGATTTTAGCTTTCAGCGATCAGCCTTTGTCCTGGTTCCCAAGCTCCGGCTTGGGAACCGATTTGCCCAAAGCTCTGCTTCGCGCGTCGGGAAGTCGAGCTTCCAGAAGATGCGTTCCCAAGCCGGAGCTTGAGAACGAGGTCGTCGTAGAGGTCATCGTAGAGGTTGTCAACGAGATTCTCATCGGAGTCCTCTCTCTGGCCCTCGACCCTTCGCACTCGACCCTCGACGCTGCTCACCGCGCGATTCGCCGCCGGGTCTTTTGCCGGAAGGTCAGATAGCTGGTGAGCGCCGCGTCGAGTGGGTCCTTGGTGTTCATCAGCACGTAGTCGATTCCTGACGCCGCACAGCTCTTGCGGACTTGCGTCAGAAACCGCTCGACCGCTTCCAAGTACGACCGCCGCAAGGCCCGCGGCTCGGTGTGCAATTGCGCCGTGGATTCCAGCCCGCGGAAGAGCGTGTTGTCTTGAAAGGGAAACGTCAACTCGTCATCGTGCAGCACATGGAAGACAACCACTTCGTGCCGCCGCAAGCGAAACTGTCGCAGCGCTTCGGTCAGCGTCGCGGGGTTAACGAACAAGTCCGAAATGAGCACGATCAACCCGCGCCGCCGAATCTGCTGAGCTAATTCGGGAAACACGCCGGACACGTCGGTTTGATTGTCTGGATCAGTCTGTTGCAGTTCGTGCAGCAGCAACTTTAAGTGGCTCGGGTGCGAGCTGGCCGGCAAATGGCGTTGAATTTTGGTGTTGAATGTGACCAGACCCACGGCGTCCTGTTGATGCTGCAGCAGATACGCCAGACTCGCCGCTGCCGTGGCGCCGTAGTCGAATTTGCTCCAACCGTCGCGCTCGCCGTAACGCATCGACTTGCTGCTGTCCAACAGCAGTGTGCACTTCAGGTTCGTTTCTTCTTCGTATTCCTTGATGTACAGCCGGTCCGTCTTTGACCAGACTTTCCAATCGATGTGTTTGATGTCGTCGCCCGGCGAGTACTCGCGGTGGCTGGCGAATTCGACGGCGAAGCCGTGGTAGGGACTTTGATGATGGCCGGTGATGAACCCTTCGACCACCAGCCGCGCACGTACGTCGAGCCGCTTGATCTTGTCGAGCGTCTTGGGGTCGAGGAAATTTTTGGGGGCGTCGGCGGTCGCCATGTCGGTCCTTCTGAAATCAACGGCTGGTTACTTCTTGTAGCCGAATTCGCCAGAATTTGGATGATTCGCGATTCACCCAAATTCTGGCGAATTCGGCTACGAGCGGAATGCCCGTGCAAGCTGCGGGGCGACTTCGTCTCCGGCATCGCGTTCGGGGATTTCACGGATCAGCCGATCGACCACTTTGTCCGGCGTGATGCCGTTCGATTCGGCGTTAAAGTTCGTGATAATGCGATGCCGCAGCACCGGATGCGCGACGGCCTTAATGTCGTCCGTCGTAACAAAGAACCGGCCGTGCAATATGGCCCGCGCCTTGCCGCCCAACAGCAGATACTGCATCCCGCGCGGCCCGGCGCCCCAACTGACCCACTCGTAAATAAAGTCTGGGATCTCGCCTTCGTGTACGCGGGTACCGCGAACCAATCGCAGCGCGTAATGGATCACGTGCGGCGCGGCGGGCACGCGTCGGACTAGCTCTTGCAGCCGTGCGATTTCGTCGGCCGAGAGGACTTCGTTCACGTCCGGATGAAACTCGGACGTCGTTGTCTCGGCGATGCGATATTCTTCATCGTAACTCGGGTAACGCACGAAGACCTTGAACATGAAGCGGTCTTGCTGAGCCTCGGGCAACGTGTATGTGCCTTCTTGTTCGATCGGGTTCTGTGTGGCCAGCACGAAGAACGGCGCGGGCAGCGGATGCCGCTGGCCGCCGATGGTGACTTGCCGTTCCTGCATCGCTTCCAACAACGCGGCCTGCGTCTTCGGCGGCGTGCGGTTGATCTCGTCGGCCAGAATCACGTTGGCAAACACCGGCCCGCGCAGAAATTTGAAGCCGCGGTCGCCGGTCGCTTTGTTTTCCTGGATCACTTCGGTCCCCGTGATGTCCGACGGCATCAAGTCGGGCGTGAATTGAATGCGGTTAAAGTCCAGCCGCAACGACCGGGCCAGCGTGCTGACCATCAACGTCTTGGCCAGCCCCGGCACGCCTTCCAGCAAGCAATGCCCCTGCGAGAAAATGGCGATCAGCAGTTGTTCGATCACCTGTTCCTGGCCCACGATCACCTTGGCCAGCTCCGCACGGATCGCCGCATGGGCCGCTTCGAGACGCTCCAGCGCCTGCATGTCATCCTGGCTAAGATCTCGGGCGGGAGCCTCTGGCTGCGACTGCATATTCGGTTTCCTTGACAGGTTCTATTTCCGAGGTTGACGAGTCCATTGTAGGCCGCCGTACTGGTTTTACCAGCGGAACGGGAGTTGGAATGCTATGCGCTGCGACAGGACGATTTACAATGAATGCAACGACTGAGTGGCACGCCCGGTCAATAGTTGTTTCTGCTTTGGTATTTGAGAGACGTGAGATTGACGATTCAGCAGCCAATGAACGTGAACCGCGACGGCGCCTTGGAGGCGGTGGCTCGCAAGAGTCTCCCGGCTTGGCTGCTGTCGGTGCTGATTCATTTGCTGTTAGGGATCAGTCTCGCTCTATTCATTCGGCCCGCGCCGCGAGCTATCCCTGATGAAGCCGATCGTGCGGTGGGAATCGTGCTCACTCGACGCGAGACGGCGCAGAGGACAAGCTACTTCGACGACAGCATGGACGAAACACAGTCGACGGACAAGCATTCTCAGCAGTTGGCCACAGCGCCTGCGTCGATGGAGGGCGCGTTGCCAGCGGATGCTGCCGCGGCGGCGTTGCAGATCCCCGACATCGCTCTGCCTGGTTTGCCAGACGGTCCGCTAGTCGGCTCGTCCGACAACAATCTAGTGCAGGTGCCGAGCCTGACCGTGAATCGCCGCGGCTCGATCTTGCCGGGACAGGGCGACGAGGAAATCTTGGCGGAGGAAGCCGCGCGGCAGCGTTCGGCCGGGCCGACGGGACCGACCGCGCGGCTGTCGTTGTTCGGCGGCGCGTTGGCCGAAGGCCGTTCGTTCGTGTTCGTGATCGACCGCTCGCAGAGTATGGGCGGCGAAGGCTTGGGGGCGTTGGCGGCGGCCGGAAGTGAACTGGATGGGGCACTCTCGCGGCTCCAGCCCGAACATCGCTTTCAGATCATCGCCTACAATCAAAAGCCGCTCTACTTCAGCGACAAGGGCTTGGTCGACGCCAGCCTCGAGAATCGGCAGGCCATGAAGAAATTCTTCGCCGGTGTGGCTGCGTACGGCGGCACGGAACATGAAGTCGCATTGCTCGCGGCACTGCGCTTGGAGCCCGACGTGATTTTTCTGCTGACCGACGGCGGAGATCCGCTCTTGACCGACGGCCAAATCGAGTTGCTCACGCGCCGCACCGCGGGCCGCACGTCGATCCACTGCATCCAATTTGGCTTCGGCCCGCTCCAAGACCCCAACCACTTCATGCGCCGCCTCGCCGCCCGCACTCGTGGCGCATATAGCTACGTGGACATGTCGCAACACACTCGCGACGCTGCACATCGCCTTTGATCCTTTGGAGTGCGGCGACTCGTCGCCGCTTTGGGAGTTTTCGGAATCTTTTTCGATCGCGTCCCAAAGCTCCAAAACTCCTAAAGCGGTGACGAGTCACCGCACTCCGAAATGCGCGAGCACAGCCAATGGCGTCGCGATTAGCGGGTCGTCCTCGCGCATGCGGGCGGAGTCGTTTTGCCAGCGGCCGTCGTTGCGTTGGAGCGATTCCAGTTGTGCCAGCAGCGATTGTCGGCGTTGTTTGGCGACGTCGGTTGGCAGATAGTCGAGCGACTTGGCCAGCGTGGCGTAATAGTAAAACCGCAGTCCTCGTTGCCAGTCGCTTTCCGGCGGCAGGTCTTGGAAGCCGGGGACGGTGTCGACCTCTTGATGATCAACTAGCCATTGAACGGCGGCGGTCACGCGCGGGTCGTCGCGATTGCAGCCCGCGTAAATCAGACAGCGCAGGCCGTCACAGGTGGCGGTGCCGTAGGAGCGCGGGCGTTGACGAGCTTGGTCATCCCACTCGGCCTTGTTGTTAGGCGACTTCACGTCGGGCGTGAACATAAAACCACCGTCGCCGGGAAGACTCTGGCAACGTGTGATCCACGGTCGTGCCAGTTCGATGGCTTTCTTTGCGGCCGGGTCGGGCGAATCATTCAAAGCTTCCAGAACAA
>JBGTKH010000544.1:0-4389 GCA_041744735.1 Pirellulaceae bacterium
GCGTCGAAGAAATGGACGATGCCGATTCCGAAATGGAAAGAAGCCTTGAACCACTTCGCCATCATGTTTGCCGAGCGAATGCCGAAGGACCTCAGCTAACCAACACGAAACCCGGCTGACACAAAATTCTGGACAAGCCCACGGCGTCGGAAATAATCCGCGAGGCGCGGTCATGAATCGCACCTTGTTGCGCTCGCCAGCGTTCGCCGCGACCTGCGGAACTGGCTTAAGTCGCGCCCTGATGCGGCGGCTTCCCTAGAGGCAACGTTACAACAGTTGTCGGCCGACGCGGCGCATCCGTCGCTGCGGACGCTGGGCACACACGATCAAGTCTATTGAGACCGCCAGCAAGTTGTCCCCGCGAGCCGTTTGGTTAACGGTTTCGTCAGTTAACCGAACAGTCCCCGCAGCCGCTGTTTCTTGCCGGGGCGGGCAAGCCAAGGTCGTCCCGTAGAGGTTGCACAGATTGAAAGCCGTCGGCCGATAACATAGGGCAGGACGTTCGTGTCAACAAACGAATCAGGTGCGGGCATTCCTTTGCTCCCTGTCGTCCGGCACACCGACGGCGAAACGCCATCCCGGCTGTGCAAAGCGCTCGGCCATGGCATTGCGCGCCCGCTGCATCGCGTCCTCATCCGCCCACTGTCGAAGGTACTCGACCACGACCTCGCTCACCGAAGTCTCCAGCGCTGCGGCTTTCTGCGCGGCTCTCGACCACGTGTCTTCGTCGATATTCACGGTGATGTTCTTCATGCATGCCATTGTAACTTGTCTCGTCCTCTTCGCCGAGCCGGCGCTGTGGTCAATTCCTGACGACCGATGATCGAGCCAACTTTCGCCGGAAGTCTTTTCTGGAAATTCTCTCCCGATTGTTGTATCCGCGACGGGAAGTCGTATAATCGTTTTCGCGCCCGCCGGGGGGTGTTGTTCGCTTTCGCGAGGTTGCGAGCCGGTGGGTGTTGATCGTAGGACGTAGCGATTGTGTCGCCAAACTACAAGAAGGTCAGGGTGAAACTTATGACGGAGAGAAACAAGTCAGGCCCGAAGTCCGGGTTCAGCCGCCGCGATTTCTTGCGGGGCTCCGGCGCGGTCGCCGCGGCTGCTGCGCTGCATGCGCAAACGGCCACAGCGGTCGCCGATGATCCAGCATCGAAAGTTGTCAGCGGATTGACCGACCTGGAGTTGAACGTGAACGGCAAGGTCCACAAGGTAAAGGTCGAGCCGCGCACGACGCTACTGGAAGTGCTGCGGTATCAGCTCGATCTGACCGGCGCCAAACCGGTCAGCATGGACGGCAGCAGCGGCGCCAGCACCGTGATTCTGGACGGCAAGCCGGTGATGGCTTCCACGACGCTGGCCATCACCTGCAAAGGCAAAGAGGTCGAGACGGTCGAAAGTCTCAGCGGCGATGCGGTCCCCGCGGCGTTCGTCACACACGACGCCGAACAATGCGGCTTCTGCACGCCCGGTTTCGTCGTGGCGGTTCGCGCCTTTCTGAACAAGAATCCTCAGGCGACTGAAGAACAGATTCGCGCGGGCCTGAACGGCAATATCTGCCGTTGCGGCACGTATGCGAACGTCATTCAGGCCGCCGTCGCAGTTGTGAAAGGAGGCTAACCATGGCGACATACAGTTGGCCCGCACGAGACAAATCGTCGGTCATCGGCAAATCGCATGACCGGCTGGACGGCCCCGAAAAGTCGACCGGCGCGGCGAAATACACGTACGACATCAACCTGAAGAATCAATTGATCGCCCGCGGGCTCGGCTGCCCACACGGTCATTGCAAAATTAAATCGATCGACACGAAGGCCGCGGAGAAAGTTCCCGGCGTCGTGAATGTTCTGGTGCTCGACCACGCCAAGCCGGGCAGCGAAATCCAATGGGAAGGCGAATTGCTCGCCGTCGTCGCGGCCGAATCCGAAGGCGCGGCGGCCGAAGGCGTATCGAAGGTCAAGGTCGAATACGAACTGCTCGACGTGTTCGTGACGGACGAAGACCTGGCAGCCGCGGAAGCGGCCGGTCGCACCGGCAAGGGCGGCGGCAAAGTTGTCACCGTCAACGAGCCGGGCGAAGCGGACGATGAAGACGAGTTCGCCGAGAACGAAATCAACCGGCTGCTGAAAGAGTCGAAGCACGTGGTCGAAGGTTACTACGGCATCGACGTCATCACGCACTGCTGCCTTGAGCCGCACGGTTCGACGGTGGAGTGGAAGGGCAACTCGCTGACCGCGCACCTCTCGACCCAAAACGTCTCCGGCACCGACGACCAGTTCGCTCGCGATCTGGGCATCACAGCCGACGACGTGGAAGTCCACTGCGACTACATTGGCGGCGGTTTCGGCAGCAAGTTCGCTCCGGACTACTGGAGCATCGCGGCGGCTAAGATCGCCAAGGCCACCGGCCGGCCTGTGAAGTTGATGCTCACCCGCGATCAGGAGTTAAAGAACGGCGGCAATCGCCCGTCCGGCTACATCCAAGTGAAGCTAGGTGCCGACGAGAACGGCGTGGTCACGGTGTGGGATTCAACGCACTGGGGAACACAGGGCTCAACGGCCGGCGGCGTCGCTCACGGCGTGATTCCCTACGTGCTCACACCGCCGAATTACCGGCGCGTGCAGACCACGATCAAGACCAACGCGGGACCGGCCCGTGCTTGGCGAGCCCCCAATCACCCGCAGGCGTGTGCCATGTCGCAAACGGCCTACGATGACCTGGCTCGCGTGATGGGTGCCGACAGCTTTGACATCTTCATGAAAAACATCCACACGGCGCAGGGGGCCAAGCCCGAAGTCTACGCCGAGGAAATGAAGGTCGGAGCCAAGCTGATCGGTTGGAAAGAGAAATGGCATCCGCACGGCAAAGGCCCGGCACAGGGCTCGGTCGTGGAAGGGCTCGGCATGGCGCTACACACATGGGGCGGCACGGCTAATCAGTCGAGCTGCCACTTGAAGGTGTATCCCGACGGGTCTGTCGAATCGTTCTGCGGTACGCAGGATCTGGGCACGGGAACTCGCACCGTGTGTGCGATCGTACTGGCGGAAACATTCGGGCTGACGATCGACGACGTGAAGGTCAACATCGGCAGCTCGAAGATGCCCAACAGCGGAGCGTCCGGTGGCAGCACGACCGTCGGTGCGGTTAGTGAATCGCATCGCCGCGCCGGGCAAGACGCGCTGGAGAAGATTCTGGCGCTGGTGGCCACGAAGCTGGAGGTCGAGCCCAGTTCGCTCGAAGCGGCTGGTGGACGCGTCCAGGTGCAAGGCAACCCGGACAAGGGCCTGTCGTGGAAAGCGGCTTGTACCTTGATAGGTTTGAAGCCGCTGGAGGTCACGTCGAACTACAATCGTGGCGACGCCAGCACGCTTTCCAGCAGCGGCGTCGGCGGCGTTCAGATGGCGCACGTGGCGGTCGACAAAGAGACCGGCGTCGTGAAGATGAAAAAGTTCGTGGCCGTCCAGGACATGGGCTTGATTATCAACCCCAAGGCCGCGGAAAGCCAAATCTACGGCGCCGTGATCATGGGGATCGCCTATTCGCTGTTCGAGCAACGCATCATGGACCCGAAGACCGGTGCGTTCATCAATGCCGAGTTGGCCGATTACAAGCTTACCCGGCTGGGCGACATCGGCGAGATTGTGGTCGAGTTGTACGAACCGGAAAGCGAACGCCAACGCGGCGTGATTGGTTTGGGCGAGCCGCCCGTGATCAGTCCCGGCGCGGCGATCTCGAACGCGGTGTGTAACGCCTTGGGCGTGCGCGTGCCGGTGCTGCCTTTAACTCCGCAACGAGTCCTTGAATCGCTGCAGAAAGCAGGGAGGGCTTAACATGAAAAATTTTGAATACGCGGCCCCGCGGACCGAGGCCGAAGTTTTGGAACTGTTGTCCGACGAGCCCGGCAAGACGGAACTGCTGGCCGGCGGGACGGACTTGGTCGGCTTGATGAAGAAGATGATCGTCACGCCCGACCGGGTCGTAAACATCATGGAGATTCCGTCGCTGAAAGAGATCGAGCCGCTGGCCGAAGGCGGTCTGCGGATCGGTGCGGCGGTCACGCTTGACCAGTTGCTGGACCATCCGTACCTGGATGACTATCCGGCGATCAAGCAAGCGATCCGCGGTATGAATAGCATGCAGCTCCAGTGCCAAGGCACGATCGGCGGAGACATCTGCCAACGTCCGCGATGTTGGTTCTATCGCAACGGCTATGGGCTGTTGACCAACGAAACGGCGTGGCTCAAATCGTCGCGGCCCGCCAACGGCGACGCCGATTATCGCTTCCACGCGATCTTCGGCAACTCCGGGCCGGCCAAGTTCGTGAGCAGCTCGCGCATCGCACCGGCGCTCGTCGCGCTAGGCGCGGAAGTCCGCGTCTTCGGTCCGACGGAC
>JBGTKH010000545.1:0-11390 GCA_041744735.1 Pirellulaceae bacterium
CGCTGGGTAAGCGGGTGACGATTGTGAATGGCCAGGCGACGCCGCCGAATTTGGCTTTCATTGATCCGCAGCATCGCATCAAGGTGATTGGCAAAGACGTGCAGTTGGCGGATTTGGACGACATCGAAGTGCTGATTGTTCTCGACACGAGCGCTTGGGCTCAGTTGGGACCGATGGGCGACGTGATTCGCGCGACGAAGGCTCAGAAGCTGATCGTCGATCATCACGTCAGCGCCGACGATTTGGATGGCGAGCCGTTCAAAAACGTTGAGGCCTCCGCCACTGGGCGCTTGGTCGTTGAGGCGGCTGTAGCGTTGGGCGTATCGCTGACACCGGAAATCGCCACGCCGCTGTTTGCCGCGGTGGCCACGGACACGGGCTGGTTTCGTTTCAGTTCGGCCGGCAGCACCACCTATCGCGTGGCGGCCACGCTGATCGACGCCGGCGCGAATCCGGCCGCGATCTACGCCGAGTTGTACGAGCAGGACACCGCTGCTCGCGTCAAGTTGCGCGGCGAAATTCTGGCTCGCCTGGAACTGGATCTCGATGGCCGGCTGGTCCACACGTACGTCCGCCAGCAGGATTTCGAGCAGACCGGCGCGCTGCCCAGCGACACCGAGGACATGATCAACCTGACCCTGGCTATCACCGGCACTCGGTTCGCCGTGATTTTCGTCGAGCAGATGCAGGGCGGCTATAAGATCAGCTTCCGCAGCCGCAGCGATCTGGACTGCAGCAAAATTGCCGAACAATTCGGCGGCGGCGGGCACAAAGCCGCGGCGGGTGCGTTTCTGGAAGGCCCGTTCGACGACGTGCGGGCCACGGTTCTTGACGCTGTGCGCGCGGCCATGCAATAATGCGGCCCAACAGCCACCTGCCCATTCAACCCGCCGCCGCGTCCTGCCGTTGGAACCTGTCCGCCGCCCGCCGATGTGACCTCAAATACGAGGAGGAATTGCGATGACCGATGCTCATCAAGCCGCAACGACATCCGACCACAGTGACAACCCGCGTCGTCACTTTCTCGTCGAAGCTGGATGTTGGATTGTCGGTTCCGTCGTCGGCCTGTTTGGCTTGGCCAGCGGCCTGGTCGTGTTCTTCGATCCGCTGCTGCGCAAGCACAAAGTTCCCGAGTTGTATCAGCAGGACGAATCAGGCGCTGGTGAGGGTTACATTCGCGTGGCCACGCTCGATGCCATTCCCGACGACGGTGTGCCGCGCCGCTTCCCGGTGATTGCCGACTTAATCGACGCTTGGAACTTTACGCCCCAGCAGCCGGTCGGCGCGGTGTATCTGCGGCGCGAGAAGGGCGAGCAGAAAGTGACCGTCTTTCACGCGACGTGTCCGCACGCGGGCTGCTCGGTGTCGTACTCGGCCGATCATCACGCCTATCACTGCCCGTGCCACAACAGCGCCTTTGGTTTGAACGGTGAGAAAGTCAACCGGCCGGGCAAAGAGAACCCCAGCCCCCGGCCGCTGGACGAGTTGGATGTTGACAAGGAACGGCTGGCCGCCAAAGGCGAGATCTGGGTCAAATTCGTGAATTACTACACCGGCATCCATGAGCAGAAACAGAAGATATGAAATCCTTCTTTGCCTGGCTCGACGACCGCACTGGCATCGGGCCGCTGATGCACGAAGCGCTCTATGAAAATATTCCCGGCGGATCGCGCTGGCGATACGTAACCGGCAGCATGCTGGTGTTTGCGTTCGTCACGCAAGTCATCACCGGTTTGTTTCTCTGGATGGCGTACAGCCCCGGCAGCCAGAACGCTTGGGAGAGCGTCTACTACATCCAAAACGAAATGCAGGGCGGCTGGCTGCTGCGCGGCGTGCATCACTTTATGGCTCAAGCGATGGTCGTGCTGCTGCCGCTGCACATGCTGCAAGTGATCGTCGACAAGGCGTACAAGGCCCCGCGCGAAATTAATTTCTGGCTCGGGCTGGTGTTGATGTTGTTGGTGTTGGGGCTGAGCCTGACCGGCTATCTGTTGCCTTGGGATCAGAAGGGCTACTGGGCGACGAAAGTGGCGACGAATCTGATGTCGCTGGCACCCGGCGGTCAATATCTGCAGAAAGTCGTCGTCGGTGGCAGCGACTACGGCCATCATACGCTCACGCGGTTTTTCGCGATGCACGCCGGTGTGTTGCCGGCACTGCTGGTGCTGTTCCTGGCGCTGCACGTGGCTATGTTCCGCAAACACGGCATCACCGCCGAGCCATCCGCGAAACGGCGCGACCAGTTCTTCTGGCCGCATCAGGTGTTCAAGGACTCGATCGCGTGCCTGATTCTGTTGGTGATCGTGCTCGTTGCCGTCGTGCACGCGGACGTCGGCGGCGTGCTGACGGGCGATTTGCCGGTCGAACATCGCGGTGCGGAACTCGGCGCCCCGGCCGATGCGGCGGAAGAGTATTCGGCGGCCCGGCCCGAATGGTACTTTCTGTTCCTGTTCCAGTTGCTGAAGAAATTCAAGAGCGAATTCTTCGGGGCCATCGTGCTGCCGGGGCTCGTGATGCTGTTCCTGTTCGCGATGCCGCTGACGGGGAAAGTGAAATATGGCCACATCGTGAATGTCGTCGTGTTCGTGTCGTTGTTAGTCGGCGCTGTTTATCTCACCGGCGAAGCCATGCACGAGGATCAATACGCGACGCTGCACAAATACGAACCCGGCAAGTACGCCAATGACGAAGTGGCCGAAAAACGTTACGACGAACCCTTCGACGCTTCGCGAAAATATCTGGCCGCCGTGCAGCAGGGCGAGCAAGAGTACGAACGGGTTCGTGAGTTGATTGAGTTCTACGGCATTCCTCGCGACGGCGCTCGGGCACTTCAACGAGACGACCCGGAAACGCAGGGCCCACGGCTGTTCCAACGCAACTGTGCAAGCTGCCACAGCTACGTCGACGATGAAGGCAACGGCATCGCGGCCTCGGAAGTCTCCGCGCCGAATCTATACGGCTTCGCCACGCCGGCCTGGTTCCGCCGCATCTTGAGCACGGACGATAAAAGCACGGTCGACGTGGAGGGCATCACGAGCCATTCCGTGTTTGGCAAGACGAAGCATGCCAGCGGAGAAATGGTTGACTTCGTGAATGGCAACCTGAAGAACTTGCAGGGAGCCAAGAAGCAGTCGCTCGACGATCTAATCGCAACCCTCGCGGCCGAGGCGTCGCTGATCTCGCGGCGCGACGAAGACGCCAAGGCTCGCGCCGCCGGCACGATCGACCGCGGCCAGAAGGCGCTGTCGATGACGTTCGAGGACACCGCGTGCACGAACTGTCACAAGTTCCACGACAAGGGCGACATCGGCGCGGCGCCCGATCTGACCGGATACGGTTCGTACCAGTGGCTGAAAGCTTTCATCTCCGACCCGTCCGACGACCGCTTCTACGGCGACAACAACGATCGCATGCCCGAATTCGCCCCTCATCCCGAAATGCCGGCGAAGGATTTGCTCACCGAGCACGATGTCGACATGCTGGTCCGCTGGCTGCGCGGCGATGACAAGAATCTGCACTTGAAGAAATTGGCGCTGGCCGCGGCTGATCAACAGAGTCCCGGCGCGGCACCACAAATCGCGGCGCAGCAGGAAGCCTCGCCCGCGACACAGCCCACGCCCGCCGAACCCGAATCGCTGGGCGCCCGGCTGTTCAAAACCAACTGTGCACGCTGCCATAGTTATCTCGACGCGGAAGGCCAAGGTTTCCCCGGTCCGCAGCCGAAGGAGGATGCCTCGCCCAACGGTGGTCCGAATCTGTACGGCTTTGCATCGCGCGGTTGGCTGAACGAGTTTCTCGATCCGGAGAAGATCGTCACCAAAGAGTACTTCGGCAACACAGCGCACGCCAAGCAGGACAGTAACGGCAACTACAAAGAGGGCGGCATGGTCGAGTTCGTGGACCTGACGCTGAGCGGGCTGAGCAAAGCAGATCGCACGGCGCTCGATCAAGTAATCGCCGCTTTGTCCGCAGAAGCCGCGTTGCCGTCGCAGCATGACGCCGACGAGGCCGCTACGAACGACGGCACGATCGAAAGCGGCCGCGCTGCGATGATCGACAACTTCGGCTGCACTGACTGCCACAAGTTCCACGACGACGGCGATCTTGGCATGGGCCCGGACCTGACCGGTTACGGTTCGGTCGAATGGCTGATCGGCATGATCTCCAATCCGAAGGCCGAGCGCTTCTATCCCGAAAGCAACGACCGCATGCCCGCCTTCGCGCTGCATCCCGACATGCCCGAGATGAATCGCCTCTCGCCCGATGAACTCCAATCGCTGGCCAAGTGGATTCGCGGCGAGGAAAAGTAGGCGTTGTCTTAACTGTAGGACGGACGCCCTCGTCCGTCCAACCGGTGATGGTCTCGGCAATCAGACGGACGAGGGCGTCCGTCCTGCGAGTTTCGAGACAAATCGTAATTACACCAGTGGCAGAACCTCGTCGAGACAATCGACGATGAAGTCTGCGTCGTCTCTGGTCAGACACATCGGCGGCTTGATGCGTACGACGTTGCCGTCAATGCCGCTCTTTCCCAGCAGCAAACCGCGCTGTTTGGCCAGTTCGAGCACTTCCAACGCTTCGCTGCCGGCTGGCTCTTTCGTCGTGCGATCGCGAACCAACTCGATGCCCAGCATCAGGCCCATACCGCGCACTTCACCGATCAATGCATGACGCTGTTGCAACTCCAACAGCCGCTCTTTCAAGTGCGTGCCGATGCGGTGAGCATTTTGTTGAATGCCTTCCGCGTCGATCACTTCCAGCGTGGCCAGACCCGCCGCGACGCTGACCGGGTTGCCGCCGAATGTGTTGAAGTGCACGCGGTTCTTCATCACCGCCGCAATTTCCGGCCGCGTCACACAGGCACCGATTGGCGCACCGTCGGCCAACCCCTTGGCCATCGTCACCAAATCCGGCGTGACGCCCCAATTTTCAAACCCCCAAAACTTCGTGCCCGTGCGGCCGAGCCCCGTTTGCACTTCATCGGCAATGCACAGCCCGCCGTGTTTGCGGACGATGTCGTAGACGATTTGAAAATATTCGGGCGGCGGCGTTACGACTCCGCCAACGCCCTGAATCGGTTCGCCGATGAAACAAGCCACCTGTCCCGTCGTTTCGTGCCGAATCAACGGCTCCACATCCCGCGCGCACTTCAGATCACAACTGGGATACGTCAGACCGTACGGACAACGATAGCAATAGCCGGGCGTCGCGTGCTTGATGTTGAACGTCGGGTTGGATTTGAATTTCCACGTGCCAACGGCGACCAGTCCCATCGCGCCTTGCGTGCCGCCGTGATAAGCGTTACGCAGACTGATCACGTCGACGTTTCCCGTGTACTCGCGGGAGGCCAGCACCGCGATCTCGTTCGCCTCGCTGCCGGAATTGGTGAAGTAGCTGGACGACAAATGGCTGCCGCTGGGCATGTGCTCGGCCAGCCTCTTGCCAAACAGCCCGATCGTCGGATGCAGATACAGCGTCGTCGTGTGCTGCAACCGGCCGACTTGCTCGCGCAGCTTTTCCACGACATACGGATGGCAATGTCCAACGGAAACCGTCACCACGCCGGCAAACGCATCCAAATACTGCTTGCCTGTCTCGTCCCAGACGTACTGCATGTGGCCTTCGGCAATTAGCAGCGGCTCGCGGTAGTAAGAGATTAGCCCCGGCGAGAGATACTGTTGGCGCAAAGCCAACACCTCATCTCGCGGCGGCCCGTCGTACGGCACGGGCCGATGGTCGGTGGCCGGCGGCGAAAGTGAAGAAACGGATTTGAAAGTTGTCCGCGTGGTCATGTCGTTCGAGTCAAAAGGGATCTAATTCCGGTGCTTGTCGAGTAACCCGTCATTGTAGCTCTGCCGGCCTCGACGGGTTAGTGTAGATTTGCGGCGCCGTAACCGGTAACATTCAGTCCAGAAACGCATCTGAGAAGACAGTGCGGAATTTTCCGCTAAGCAGCCAGAGCCATCCGCGGCGACAGCTCGGTGAGGTCGCCGAGCCACACGAGGTCCATCATGCAAGTTCGCACTTGGTTTGCAGCCGCGGCTGTGTTGTTCGTCGTTTCATCGGCCGCGGTGATTTTACTCGGAGGGATGTTTACCATGTCGTCAAATTCTGAATCACGTGACCCAGTGTCCTCAGCGCTTAAGCCAACGATGCCCGAGCCCGCCGCGGCCGAGCCAGCCGCGCAGCCGTCTCAAAAACGTGAACTCGCCACGTTCGGCGCCGGTTGCTTCTGGTGTACCGAGGCCGTCTTTCTGCAATTGAAGGGGGTTGAGAAGGCCGTCTCGGGTTACAGCGGCGGCCACGTGCAGAACCCGACGTACCGGCAAGTCTGCAATGGCACGACGGGACACGCCGAGGTGATCCAAATTACGTACGACCCGCAGGTCATTTCGTATGCGGAATTGCTGGAAGTGTTTTGGCAAACGCACGACCCGACGACGCTCAATCGCCAAGGCAACGACGCGGGTACGCAATATCGCTCGGTCGTTTTCTATCACAGCGACGAACAAAAGCGTTTGGCCGAACACTACAAGAAGGAACTCGACGCGGCCGGCGCATTCCACGCGCCGATCGTTACCGAGATCTCGCCCTATCGCGAGTTTTTCGCCGCCGAGGACTATCACCAGAATTACTACGAAGAGAACCCGTACCAGCCTTATTGTGCGATGCTCATCCGCCCCAAGGTCGAGAAAGTCAAGAAAGTCTTCAAAGATAAGCTGAAAACCGCAGCCGCAGCGACCGACGACTGACTTTCCGACGATCTGGTAGTGATACCATTTGACGAATTCGTAGGACGGACGCCCTCGTCCGTCCTATGTTTCACGCGGATTCGCTGTCGGACGAGGGCGTCCGACCTACAAACGGTATCACTACCCACGATCTTGCGTACCCGCCAACACCAACGTCACAATGGTGTGTTGAATCTTAGTACGCCGAGACGATGGCGCGATAGGATCGATCGTGCCATCCTCGGCAAGAGTAGGCGTTGGAGACATGAGCTATGACAGGCGCAGTCAAATCACCAGCCGGAACTGGCCGGCGCGCGTCGCTTTGGGTGTGTGCGATGTTTGCGATTCTGGCCATCGCGCCGCGGTCTCCCGCTCGGGCCACAGAGCCGCAGGAGCTAACTTCGTCGCTCGATTCGCCGGCGAAACAGTACGACGACCAAATTCACCCGATTCTTACGCGACACTGCTTCGAATGCCATGGGATTGAGAAGCCGAAAGGCGACCTCCGATTGGATCATCTCGCGTACGACTTCGCAGATGATGCCAGCCGCGAAACTTGGCTGGCCGTTCTCAAGCGAGTCGAAAACGGCGAGATGCCGCCGAAGTCGAAACCGCGCCCGCCGGAGAATGAAGTTCGGGCGCTCTCCGATTGGATCAACGGCAGCGTGCAGGCGGCCGACGCCGCGCGGCGCGCGACCGAGGGCCGTGTTGTCGTGCGGCGGCTGAATCGCGTCGAGTATGAAAACACCGTGCGCGACTTGCTCGGAGTTGCTGTCGATTTGAAAGACCTGCTGCCGCTCGATAGTTCGGCCCACGGTTTCGATAACGTGGGCGACGCGCTGCACACCTCGTCTTTCTTGATGGAACGTTATCTCGAAGCGGCCGACACGGCCTTAAACGTGGCGATTGCCAACGGGCCTCAGCCGCCGTTGATCAAGAAACGCTACAGTCTTCAGGAAAGTCACCAGGTCAGATCAACTGGCGAGAAGGTATTCCGCAAGTCCGACGATGGCCGCGTGGTGCTGTTCAGTTCGTCGGCGTGGCAGGCGGTCTCGCTGACTCCGTTCTATCCGCCGGACCGTGGCCATTACCGCTTCCGCATCTCTGCCTCGGGCATTCAAAGTTCCGGCAAACCGGTGACGTACCGCGTCGACGCAGGACTGATGCTGATGACGGGCAAGCCGCACTTAGTCGGCTACTTCGACGCGCCCGTCGATGTGCCGAGCATCGTTGAATTCGTCGATCGTTTGGAACCAAGGAACACGATTCGCATTCTGCCCTACGGCCTAGCGTCGGCTCAAACCGTCAACAAGATCGGAGCCGACACCTACGACGGGCCGGGGCTGGCTATCGATTGGGTCGAGGTGGAAGGGCCGCTGCACGACACGTGGCCGCCGGAGAGTCACCGCCGCATCTTTGGCGACATGGCACAGGCGCCAGCGCCGATTTACAACCATCGCGACCGTGTCGAGGTCATCTCCAACGATTCGCTGGCCGATGCCGACCGTATTCTTCGTAACTTCGCCCGCCGCGCATTTCGGCGGCCGGTGACAGACGCCGATGTCAGGCCGCTGGTCGCGTTGGTTGAGGCCAAACTGGACGAGGGACGTTCATTCGAGCAAGCCGTTCGCGTCGGCCTGACGGCGGTCATGATGTCGCCGGATTTTCTGTTTCTTCGCGAGCAGTCCGGCAAGCTCGACAACTTTGCCCTGGCCAGCCGGCTGTCTTATTTCCTCTGGAGCACCATGCCCGATGAAGAATTGCTCACGCTCGCCGAGCAGGGAAAGTTGAATCGGCCGGAAACACTGCACGCGCAGGTCGAGCGAATGCTGAACGATCCGAAAGCGGCGGCCTTCACGGAAAACTTCGTCGGCCAGTGGCTCGGGCTGCGTGACATCGACTTCACGATGCCCAGCCACATTCTGCACCCCGAATTCGACGACATGCTGAAAGCCTCGATGGTGCGGGAGACGGAACTGTTCTTCGCTGAAGTTTTGAAAGACGACCTGAGTCTCACGAACTTCATCGCCTCCGACTTCACGATGCTCAACGGCCGGCTGGCCAGGCACTACGGCATCGCCGGCGTAGACGGCTGGCAGTTTCGCAAGACGCTGCTGCCGCCGGATAGTCATCGCGGCGGCGTGCTGACGATGGCCAGTGTGCTGAAGGTCACGGCCAACGGCACCAGCACCTCGCCCGTCATGCGTGGAGCGTGGGTGTTAGATCGCATCCTCGGCACTCCCCCGCCCCCGCCGCCGGAAAATGTTTCCGCGCTCGAGCCCGATACGCGCGGCACTTCGACCATCCGCGAGCAACTGGCCAAACATCGGCAGATCGAGTCGTGCGCGACGTGCCACGTAAAGATCGACCCGCCGGGGTTCGCCTTGGAGAGTTTCGACGTCATCGGCGGCTGGCGGGACAACTATAGGATTTCCGGTTGGAGAAGTGATGCCCAGGAAGTGATCCTCGACGGCCGCAAGATGCCGTATTACCGCGGCTCGCGGGTCGACCCGGCGGACGTCATGTCGGACGGACGCGCGTTCCAAAACATCGACGAGTTCAAACAACTGCTGCTGGCCGACAAAGACCAGTTCGCTCGCGCTCTGACGACAAAGCTGGTCACCTACGCCACCGGTGCCGCTCCGGGGCCGGCCGGTCAGCAGCATGTCGAAACCATCGTCGCCAATGCCCGCGCGAAGGACTACGGTTTCCGGTCGCTTGTTCACGAGGTTGTCCAGAGTGAATTATTCCAAACGAAGTGAATCACGGAGGTGAAGGCAGAAAAATGGGGGTAGAAAAATAAGAAAACTCCGATCGCCCCATTTTTCTACCCCCATTTTTCTGCCATTCTCCCACGCATGCCCATCCAAACCCAATTCCCGCTGCAGCCAATGAATCGCGAAGACTTCGGCCACCTCTCGTTCGACGTGATGAGGGACCTGTTCCTAATCCACAACGAGATGGGTCGGTTCTTCGAAGAGACCATCTACAAGCGGGCGTTGGATGCGGTTCGTAGTGATGTTTCATTGGAAGTGTGGATCGACGTGACGCACGGCAGCTTCAGCAAGCGACATTATATGGATGTCGTCGTCCAGTGTGGCGGCGTGTTTGAGATCAAGGCGACGGATGTTCTCACACCTCGACATCGGAGCCAGCTCCTGCACTATCTAATGCTGGCGGACCTATGGCATGGGATGTTGGTAAACAGGTTGCCTTCAAGCTCACGGCTTTAGAAGACGCCGACAGTCAAATGCGCCATTTGGCGCATGCGCGACGGCTCGTGAATCATGTGGATTTGGATGCTTTGCTGTGCGCGAATGTTGCTAGGCATTGCGTTACGTTTACAACCGTGATGGCAGAAAGATGAGGGTAGAAAAATGAAGACGAAATTGGATCGCTCTCATTTTTCTACCCCAATTTTTCTGCCTTAAAATGAATGAGAGATAGACGATGAAGCCATCACCCCGACGTCAATTCCTCCGTGCGGCCGGCGTCACGCTGGCACTGCCGGTGTTGGACTACTGTTTGCCGCGAGTCACGGCCGGCGAGACGGCCGCGCCGCGCCGCATGGTTTGCATCTGCACGCCGCTGGGTGTGCATCCGCCTTTTTTCTTTCCGCAGCAAACGGGCAAGGACTACGAACCCTCGCCCTACTTGGAACTGGTCAAAGAGTTTCGCAATGACTTCACGGTCATATCCGGATTGGCTCATCCGGATGTGGGTTCGAGCCACGATTCCATTTTCAGCTTCCTGACCGCTGCTCCGCATCCGGAGATTCGAGCCGGCTTCCGCAACAGCATTTCGATCGACCAGTTTGCCGCCGAACACATCGGCAGCCAGACGCGGTTTCCCAGCCTGTCGCTGTCGGCCGAGGGCTTTGGATTGTCGTGGACTCGCAGCGGCGCCCTCGTGCCGCCCGATCTATATCCGGCATCGGTATTCGCTCGGCTGTTCCTCGACGGTCGTCCTGACGAAGTGCAAGCCCAAGCGCGGCGCCTGCGAGACGGCCTGAGCATCCTCGACACGGTCGGCCAGCAGGCCAAATCGCTTCAGCCCGCGCTCGGCTCGCGCGACCGGGAGAAGATGGACGAATACTTCACCAGCGTCCGCGAACTTGAACGGCGGATGGTGACGGCTGATGAATGGTCGAAGAAACCCAAACCGCACGTCGACGCCAAACAACCGCAGAACAACATGAACTCGGCCGACCTGATCGGCAAGACTCGATTGTTGTTCGACCTGACTCACCTTGCTCTGCAAACCGATTCGACGCGGCTCGTCTCCATGCTTCTCTTGGGCACCAGCCTCGTGCCGCCGATCCCCGGCGTGTCGCTGGGTCATCACGACCTGTCGCATCACGGCCAGGACCCGGGCAAGATCACACAGCTCAAGACGGTCGAGTTGGAAAAAATGAAGACCGTGCAAGAGTTCTTGGCGAAACTCAAATACACAGAAGAACAAGGCCAGAGCCTGCTCGACCGCACGATGGTGTTCTTCAGCAGCAACCTGGGCAACGCCAGCAATCACTCGACCAGAAATCTGCCCGTCCTGCTGGCCGGCGGTGGATTCAAGCACGGCCAACATCTGGCCTTCAATCCAAGCAGCCCGCCGCCACTGTCGAATCTCTACGTTACCATGCTCCAGCGGCTGGGCATCGAC
>JBGTKH010000546.1:0-5326 GCA_041744735.1 Pirellulaceae bacterium
GGTTCGTCTTCGCCACCGGCTACCTGCCGCCGCGCTGGTCGCTGCGCTATTGGGCCGCCCGCTCGTTCAACGCCGCGATGCACGTTCGCAACGTGCTCGTCCGCCCGCCGTTCATCATGTTCTATCTGACGTTCCTATTGCCGCAGTGCCAAACGCTGCTCGAGTCGCACGGCTTCCACGTCCAGGTCCGAAACGACGTTTTCACAGGCCGCCTCGCACGGCTGCGGCTGGTGATCGCCACGAAAGACAAATGACGGATTGCATCATGCGGCTGCCGAAGCAGCGTTCTCGTCGGACGAGCGGCCGGCGAGCTGTTCGATTTGCCATAAGAGGTCGTTTAGCAGGAACGGCTTCGAGACGACCGCGGCGGCGCCGGCTTGCAGGGCTCGGTCGCGATCCTCCAGTCGCGGAAAGGCCAGCACGGCGATGATTGGCGTGGGATTCATCATTGTCGCCAGTGACGACAATCGTTCGGCTTCTGCAGGATCGCAACTTGTGCCGTCCCAGATGATGGCGGCGGCGCCGTGGACGTATTGAGCTTGAAATGCCGCGAGCCAGACAGTTGCGAAGCCTGACGATTGGCAGGCGTCCGAAAGAGCGTCGAATTCGGCGAATCGATCGGCGTGAATGGCGATCAACTCGGCGCGCGACGAACGGGGTCGGACCGTAGCGTACAGCAACTGTTCTGCGTCGGAAACGGTGCGAGGCAGATTCCACACAGCCGGTCCGCCTGACGAAAGCCGCTGAAATTCCTCGGCACAGCGTGGCAGCCACTGATGCCAATAGACACGCACCACACCCGGCCACGGGTGGCCGGTGCGAGTTTCTCCCTCGCACCAACTGCCCAGCAGCGCGACCAGCCGCGACAGCGGCGACGCCTTGTGCAATCGTTCGATGGCCGACGGCGCGAACTGCCCCGGCCGCGACTGAGCGACGACGATGATCTCCGGCGGCATCTCGCAATGCGACAAGTGCGACAGGGCGTCGTCCACCTCATCGATTTTGTTTAAGTCGGCGTGTTGGTCGAGCCACCCGACCGCATCGCAAAACTCGCGGTGCTGATAGTCGCCGGTTAACAAGACGTGCGTCCGTCGCATACATGTGTGTCCTAAGCGAGTGAACTGTCAACGATTAGCCGCTGGGCGCCAGCCCACGGGTTGTGCGTTGAAACCCGTAGGTTGGCGCCCAGCGGCTAACTTAAGCGGGCAGCTTGGCCTCGCACTCCGCAATCAATTCGTGGACTGTTAGCGCTTCCGTTGCTTCGCGAATCCCAGCCAGCAGCGCGGGGTCGGCGATCAGTCGGCTAAGCCGCGCCAGCAGACGCAGGTGGCCGCGGTCGTCGGTTGAGCAAATCAGGAAAAAGATATCGGTCAAATTGCCGCGTCCGCCGCCGAACGGGATGCCGCGAGAGGTGCGGCCAAGTGCCAGCAGCGGTTCGGCCAAAATGTTTGTCATCGGCCGCCGCGGGTGCAGCAGCGCCACGCCATTGTCCAGCGCCGTCGGATGCAGATTTTCGCGGGCGCGCACCGCTTCGGCCACCTTCACTGCGTCCCACAACAACCCGGTGCCGGCAGCCAATTCGCAAATGGCGGTGATCACCGAGATCCGCGTGCGGGCTTGTAGCGGCACAGCAATCGCCTCAACGGGCAGCAGATCGGCGATGGACGGCGCCAGCTCAGCATGCGTGCCCTTGCCGCGCTTCAGCACACCTTCCATCTCCACAAGCTGGGCCTCGTCCGACGCACCGATGCGGTCCTCCAGCCAGTGATGAATCTCGCCCCGCGAAAATCGCCACTGCCCGCCCACCTTCCGCCCCGGCAACTGCCCACGATCCGCCAACCGCGAAATCTGCGCCGGCGTTAGATGCAAGTAACGCGCGAGACCGTCGATATCAAAATCTTTGTCTACCATTAGGACCACCATAGACCCGCATTGTTTCACGAACACCCCGCACGTGTCCAGAGCGAAAATGAACGGGTAGTGGTACAAGTTGCCGTAGCGGAAGTGGTGACACTTCCGAAGTCTCACGACTTCGGCTACCAAAATGTACCACTACCAATGAACGCCGATGCGAACATGACACACAGGTAGAGAGACCGGTAACGGTCGTGTAAATCGGCCGACTATTGCTTGATTACCGAACGCACATGCGAGTTTGTCGGCATTCTCTTGCGTGGCCTTCACAGATACTTCTGATACGCCGCGACAGCCAACTGATCGCAGCGTTCGTTTTCGGGGTGGCCGCTGTGGCCGCGGACGTGGGTGAAGCGGACTTCGTGCTGGGCGAGGAGTTCGTCGAGCCGCTGCCAGAGTTCCAGGTTCTTCACCGGCTGATTGCCGCGCCGCCAACCCTTGGCTTTCCACTTGGGCATCCACTCGGTTAGCCCTTTGCCGACGTATTCGCTGTCGGTGAACAGTTCCACGCGGCAGCGGCGTTTGAGCGCTTCCAGGCCGCGGATCACGGCCGTCAGTTCCATCTTGTTGTTGGTGGTCTCGCGTTCGGCGCCGGATTTTTCCATTTCCTTGCCCGTGGACTCGTGTCGCAGAATGAACGCCCAGCCGCCGGGGCCGGGGTTACCGCTGCAGGCGCCGTCGGTGAACAACTGAACGGACGAAATGGGGTCGGGAGTCTTTTTCATGTCGGTGGTACGCAAGTTTTGAAGATACGCTATTCGACGCCTCGTAGCCGAATTCGCCAGAATTTGGACGGTCCTGTGCTGAACTCGAAAACCAAATTCTGGCGAATTCGGCTACAAGTCTTAACCGGACCCTTCATGGGCGTGGACAAAATCGGCGCGGCGCGGGCGAGTCAGTTCGTCCAACTTGGCGGTCATTTGCATTTCGCGCCGCGACCGGTCGGCCAGCGTCCAAGGCAACGTGACGGAAAACGTGCTCCCTTTGCCCAATTCGCTGTCGAATGTGATCTCACCTCCGAGCAACTTGCACAACTCCTTCACGATCGACAGGCCCAGCCCGGTGCCGGAATACTCGCGAGTCAGCCCGTCGTCGCCCAGCACGGCGGTGCTCTGCCGGAATTTTTCAAAGATGATCTCGCGGTCTTCTTGAGCGATACCCACGCCCGTATCGGCCACCGTCAGGTGCAATCGCCCCCGGTGGTCGCGGGTTGTAGAAACGGTGATGCGCCCGCCTTCGGGTGTGAACTTGATGGCGTTGGACAGCAGGTTGGTCAGAATCTGCTGGACCTTGGATTGGTCCTGATACATCGGCGGCAAGTCGGGCTCGGCGCGCAGCTCGAGGTCGATGTTCTTTTCCTCGGTCAGCGAGCGGACCATGTCGCACTGTGCCCCAACCACCATTTCGACATGGAACTCGGATGGCCGCACTTCCATCTTGCCGGCTTCCATTTTGGCCAGATCGAGAATGTCATTGATCATCTCCAGCAGCAGGCGGCCGGACTTCTGTATGTTCTGTGCGTAACGTTTCTGTTTGTCGTTCAGCGAGTCGATGCCTTGCAACACTTCGGAGAACCCGATGATGCTGTTCAGCGGCGTGCGCAGCTCGTGGCTCATGTTGGCCAGGAAGTCGTCCTTCAGCCGATTCATTTCGTACAGCCGCATGTTCAGTTGAGCCAGCTCGTCGACTTTGCCGTCCAATTCATCATTCACCTGCCGCAGTTCCGATTGCGCTTCGGTCAAGTGGCGAAGCATGCGGTTGAACGACGCCGCCAACTCCTCGAATTCGTCGCCCGTTTTGATCTCCGCCCGCAGTTCCGTCTTGCCGCGGCTCACCTCGTCGCTCACGTCCCGCAGGTGCTGCAACGGCTTGACGATCACGTACCGCACGATCACGTACAGCGCGATCATCGAAAAGAACACGGTCATGATCGCGACGGCAATCAGAATGGCCCGCGCGTTGTTGATTGCGTCCTGCGTGTCTTTGTACAGAGTCTGCACCTTTACCACGTGCAGCGGAACATCGAGCCCGTACAGTCCGCTGGCTTCTGCCGCCGAGATGGCACCCGCCTCGACCGGCGTGAAATGACAGCCCTTGCAATTGGTGCTGAAATAAACGGGTTCGTAATATTGATAGAACTGTCTCTGTCCCGATTCCTTGGAATCGAGCTTCACGACACGCTCGGCGAACAAGGGAGCGTCATCTGTGCGGCGCATGGTGACCGGCACATCAGTCGGCAAGTCGGCGGGCAAGGATGGCTGTGCTGTCGTTGAGTCGGCTACCGCGGCCTGTTCCGCCTCGCGCTTGGCGATTTCCTCTTTCAAGTATTGCAGGATCGCCAACTCTTTCACGTCGTCCGGACGTCTGGCCTCAATATCGCTGATCAAGTAGTTCTGCTCCAGCGTTAGCACCTCGTACTCGCCCTCTTGATTCTTCTCCAGGTCCGCGATCACCTTGCGTAAGAATTTCCGGGCGTCGGTGTCCTGAGCCGTTTCCCCGGGATCGCGTTTGGTGACCCAAGTTTCAAAGTGCTTCTTGAGCATCAACATGTCGACGCGGTCGCGTAACTTGCTGCGCGTGGTGGCGATGACCAGATTCTCGGCAATGCTGTCGACCCACCAGAACGCTCCCAGAATCAGCAGCAACAAGCACGCGCCGAACAGCAGCCGGCACTTGCGCTCCAAGCTGGTTTCACCAAGCACACGTTTGAGCGACCGATAACCCATGAGACCGCTTACGAGGAAGTATGACCTTGAGCGACGCCCACATTCTACGGGCTACGTGCGGTCGAAACCAGGGCGATTGGCGTGTCAAAGTGCCTTGTTTAACGGCGAGCCGAAGGCGCCGGCTGACTCGCGTGATGGTTTCGCGACGAGACCGAATTCGGCTCGCCGTTATCGAGCCCCGCACATTACAGTCGCCCTGGTTCGCGAGCACCGGTGGGTTTGCGGCCATTTAATGTGTCGCCCAAGTCGTTACGGGCGGCTGCGGCGTGGCGTTGCAGCCGCTCGACAATATCACGATGCTGGTCCGCGACGTTTGTTGTTTCGCCCACGTCGCTTTTTAGGTCATACAGTTCCAGTCCCGTCTTGGCGGAGCTATATGCAACCGGCTTGCCATCCGTGCCGCCGGGACGACCCGCGAGCGTGCGATAGGTGTGCGGGAAGTACAGCTTCCACTGGCGGTCACGCACCGCTTGCAATTGCCCGCCGCCGTAATAACAGTAAAAGGCTTCGTGCGGCGAGCGTGCATCCGGCTCGCCGAACATCAGCGGGCGAATGTCCATGCCATCGATCTTGTGAGTAGGCAATTCCGCGCCGATCAGCGCCGCGACGGTCGGCAGAATGTCAATGGTCGAGGCCAGTTCGTCGCACGTCGTGCCCGCTTGAATCTTGCCGGGCCAGCGCATCAG
>JBGTKH010000547.1:0-9105 GCA_041744735.1 Pirellulaceae bacterium
CGACAGACGTTTACGAGGTCGATAAGGCGAATCAGCCGGTGACCATGAGATCGTAGACGGCTGTAAGATAGCCAGTGCGGGTGCGAAAAGTACGAGTACCGTGCCAAATCTTGTTGCTTTCCAAAATTGCCTTCGACGACAAGGTCCACAGCCCTCGGCAAGAGCTCACGTCCAAGGCGCGCCAAGCCTGCGAACAGGGCGAAGGCGGAGATCCCCTCCGGGATCGTGCATTGCTGTTGGAGCAGAATGTTTCCCTCATCGAAGCGCTCGGTTAAGTAGTGAATGGTGGTCCCCGTCATTGATTCACCGCGGGCAAGAACCCATAAGTAAGGGGCAAGCCCCGCATATGCAGGTAGCAAAGATGAATGGATGTTGATACCGCCAAGCCTCGACATTTCGCGTAGCCGCTTGCGAATGCGCTGGGGGCAGCTTACGGATACCAGAACATCAGTGTTACGCCCCTCGACGAATCGCTCAACCTCGTCGGTGTTAACGGAGGGAGTGACTAAATAAGGAATTCGACGGCGTTTCACGACGTCGAGGACTTCCCACTCGCGGCGCGTAACAAGGTGGACCGCCTTGAAGAAGATATAAATGAATAGTTTATAGAGGAGATAGGGGGGCGTCGTTACCTTCGCCAGACGCCAGAGAGCTCGAAATCCAGTGTAGCCTCCGTAGTCGCCGTTCACTACCACGACGCCGCATACGCGATGTTGGCTGCCGTCGAATAGTTGCTGAAGAATGAGATTTGCGAAAAAATTACCGTTGGTGACCACGACGATGTTGGCCATTGATTGCTCCTTGAAAAGTCTTCCTCGGGATCTTGGAGGGGCATACCGCCGACGTCTCAACAACCAATCTCCTGCTCGATCACCGCTGTGGCGATGATTCCGGTGGCTGGTCAGGCGGCGTGTTTCCGTGAAGTCACTTCCTGGGGCTGCGGTTCGGCCGACGCGGCCGTCCCCGTGGCGGATTCGAGGATCGAGATCAACTTGGGAAGGCAGACTTTTCGGGAGCAGTGACGTTCGGCATAGGCCCGCCCCCGGTTCCCCAAATCCGACAAGACGTCCGGGTGAACGCGCCACGTGCGGATTTGCTCCACGAATTGCGCGGGTGACTCCGGCGGTATGCAAACGCCGCAGCGGGCGTCGGCGATCAGGCGGGCGGTTGGCGAGTCCGCCTCGACGGCCGCCAACACCGGTCGTCCGGCCAACATGTACGCAATCAACTTGGAAGGCACCGAGGTGACGGCCGCCGAGCGGCGTGTGGGAAGGACCAGCACGTCGGCGGCCGCATGCACGTCATTGATTTCCTCTGGCCGCCACGGGTAATGAAATCGTACGTTCGTCAATTGGCAGTCTCGGGCGCGGGCCTCCAACACCGAGCGTTGGCTGCCGTCACCTGCGACGACGAACAAGACACTCGGGTTGTCTCGAAGCAACTCCGCGGCGTCCAACAGCAACTCCACTCCAGCAACGTTGCCGACGTTGCCCGCATACATCGCGATGAATTGATCGGCGGCGATGCCTTGCGAGCGGCGGTACCAGCCGACTCGCGCACCAGGAATAACCCGCGATTCATCCATCCAGTTGGAGACCACGTGTATTCTCTCGCGGGGCACGCCACGCTGGGTGTGATAGAAGTCTGCGAACTGTTGCGAGATGGCGACCAAGGCCGTGGCACGGTGGGCCACGCCCCGGTCGATCCGCTTGAGCAGCCACGGGATCGGACCCGCCATCGGCAGTTTTCCCAACGTTAATGCCGCCTCGGGGTGAATGTCCTGGACGCTCCACACGAACGGTATCCGGCGAGCACGGCAGACGCGTGATAACAAATCGGCAGCAAACAGGGGCCAGATATTGGCGTAGACCACGTCGGCTTTTTCCATCATTGCGCTTAGCGACGCGGTCAGGCCAAAGGAGACGTTTTCAAAAAAATGCTCGCACACCGTTCGGCGCGGGCTATGCGAGGAAAACGTGCGAATCAACTGGTAACCGGACGAAGCCAACTCCGCTCGCCGCCACGAACGCCGGAATCCGTCGTAGAGCACTCCCCCCGGCCGGCTCGGAAAGGCGGTAATCACCGAGACGTCGTGGCCCGTGTCGACTAACTCGGCGGCTAGTTCGGCACTCGTCGTGGCCGAAGTCACCGGCTCCGGCGGAAATACGCAACTGACAATTAGCATCCGCATGGCTGAGTTCCTCAAGCGGGCTTAGCCCGCCGCACGAGTTCGTTTGTCCATCTGCCCCGCCAATAAGACCGCGCGCAGCGTCTGCCGCGCCATCTCCGCCTGATCCGGCAACTGCCTTGCGCGACGGGCCGCACGCTCGGAAAGCACGCGCTTCAGTCCCGGCGTGCCGAACAGTTGGGTTAACGCGCCAGCAATGTCCGTCGGATCGTAGGGATCGAAGTAGAGCACCGCGTCCGCCGCGACTTCCGGCATGGAACTTATCCGCGAACAAGCAATCGGTAGTCCCATCGACATGGCTTCCACCAACCCCGTCGGGCAATTCTCGCAAGTCGACGTGAAGACGAAGGCATCGCACCCGGCCTGAAGCGGTCGCACATCCGCATGTGGCACATCGCCCGTCAGCAGCACCTGCCGATCTGTCAGGCCAAGTTGGGTGATCAATGAGCGAATGCGGCGGGTGTAACTGGCTCCGCCGTTCAAGCCGCCGGCGAGAACGAGTTGCACGTCGTTGAGTGGCCCGTGACGCCGCGCCTGATCGAAGCCTTCGATCAACTGAGTGATGTTCTTATAAGGTTGTAAATGCGACACGGATAGCAGATACGGACGCCGAATCCCGTATTGCGATTCCAGCTCCGGCCGCGGTTCGTCCAGCGCTGCTTTCGGGCGGGTAGTCGACGTCCGGTAGATGACTTGGGTTCGTTCCGGCGCAACGGGTACGTGCTGCCGAAATAGCTCACGGAAATGCTCGGACCCGAAAATGATTTTCTCGGCCCGCCCAGCACTCCACCGCATAAACACGCCGAGGAGCTGAAACCGCAGCCATCGCGACCAGCCGACGCAGTGCGGCGTAATCGACGGACTGAAGGGCGCTGCGTTTTGAAATGTGACCACGCAGGGAACCTGGGCCGACAGCGGAAGCGTGTTTCCAGGACAAAACAACACATCCAACCGGTGGCGACGAATGTGAATTGGGAGCAGGAATTGCTCGACGAAAACCCGCGCTGCCAATCCGCTGTCGGCACCCGAAAGCACCACCCGCTCGGCTGCCGCCGGCAGGACATGCTGAACACGTAGCAGCGTCTGGCGGCTAAGGAAGAACACCAAACGATGGGCGGCAAACGTCCCGCTACGTTGCCATTCGTCAATCAGTTGGAGCAGATTGGTAAGACTGCCGCCACTCGCCTGAAATAATGCATTGATTCCGACTCGCATATTGCACCTTATAATCCACCGTCGGTCCGCAGTGAGCTTGACGTTTGGGCCCTGTTCAAAACCGGGACTGGCGGTAGTGTCCTAACAGTGTGTTGCGGCTCGGGTTGGGGGGCTGGGGCTGAGTCCGCGAAGCCCCAGATAACGATTGCGCTGGGGCTTCGCGGACTCAGCCCCAGCCACCTCTTGTTCAATCACGTGAGCATCACGCTGTGAGGACACTACCCGACTGGCAGTGGTACTAAAGGGTTGCCCGGTAATGCCGCCTCCAGAGTTCGAAAATCGTCAAAGCAAACAATCGCTCCGCATTGCGCAACCCCCAGTCTTGACCGTTAAACAAGCTGCGGATCGCCGTCGGCGAGAAGATTGCCGGATCGGCATCCCGCAGAATCTCGCGAAAACAGTCGCCCCAATTTCCACGCAACCAAGCTGAGAGGGGCAGAGAAAACCCCTGCTTTCGCTGCAAGTCGAGTTGCGCGGGCAGCAGCCTTTTGGCCAGCCGCCGAGGCAGGATTTTACGCTCAGTCGCCGTGGCTCGCAGCCGATCAGGGAGCCTGCCAAAGGCAAATTCAATGAGTTGACAGTCTAGAAACGGCGCCCGTATTTCGAGCGAAGCCAGCATACTGGCTCGGTCCACCTTGACCAGGATGTCATCACACAAATAGGTCAGAAAATCGACTGCCGTGGCTTGTCTTAGCGGCGTGTTAAAACGGGCGGCTATTTGACTCTTGTATACTTCTGGGTCGCTCTCCTGTGAACCAAGGACTAACTTTTGCCCAAGCAGTTTTTTTCGCCAAGCGGCATCGAAGTAGGTGTTAAAGCGTGCGACGCTAGTGCGGGAGTCCGCCAACAAAGCCCGCAGATAGTTCCGCCCTCTCAGCCCCTGGGGCAAGAGGCGATCCACGGCCCCGCCCAATAATTGTCGGAGCTCGTGCGGTATCCAGCGTTGCTGCCGCTGCACGCGCAGAATCCAGGCGTGTTGCAAGTAACCCGCAAATAGTTCGTCGCCGCCGTCGCCCCCCAGTGCGACCGTGCAATGCTGGCGCACCAAACGCGAAACTAGAAAGGTGGGCACGATCGACGAATCCCCCAGCGGCTCGTCGAATTGAGCGGCCAACTGGGGCAAGAGATCGACGGTGCTCGCTTCCGCCGCCAGCTCGGTGTGCTCGGTGCCAAAGTGGCGAGCTACCAAGCGAGCGTAACGTGATTCGTCGTAGCCGCCATGGTTCGGAAACGAGATGTTGAACGTTCGCACGGGTTGGGTCGAAACCCGCGCCGCCATCGCGGTCACCAAACTCGAATCAATGCCCCCGCTCAGTAAGACGCCCACCGGCACATCCGCGACTAATTGCCGCCGCACGCTCTGTTCCAGCAACTGCTCGAATTCGTGCAACATTTGCTCATCGTCGGCCGCCGGCTCCGCTTCAAAATCAGGTAGCTGCCAGTAGCGCCACGTGCGAATATCATCGCGCTGCACATCGTAAAGCAGGAAGTGGCCCGGCGGCAGCTTCCGCACTGCTTTCAGGATGCACAGCGAACCGGGAACATAACCGTACTGCAGGTAAGCGTGCAAGGCTTCCGGGTTGATGCGCCGCTCCAGGCCAGGATCGGCCATCAGCGCTTTCAATTCCGAGGCGAAGGCGAACTGGCCGGGCGAGTGCCGATAGAAGAGCGGCTTCTCGCCCGCCCGGTCACGGGCCAGGAAGAGGCGACGCTGCTGCTGGTCGAAAATGCCGAAGGCGAACATGCCGTTGAGGCGTGTGAGACATTCCACGCCCCATTCGCGATAGGAGGCCAACAACACCTCCGTATCACTGGATGAACGAAAGGCGTGCCCACGCTGAGCCAGTTCTTGCCGCAGCTCCTGATAGTTATAGATTTCGCCATTAAAGGTAACGTGGTATCCGCCGCTGTGATCAGCCATCGGCTGGCGTCCCGCGGGCGTTAGATCGATGATCGCCAAGCGGCGCTGGGCCAGCCCCACACAACCGTCCGCCGACCACCAGGAGCCAGAGTCGTCTGGCCCGCGATGCCGAAGGTTGTCGCGCATGGCGTCCAATGCCTCACGACACGACCACGGACTCGGGCCAGAAACGCCTACGATTCCACACATGGGTGCATCATCTTTCTAAGAAGCCTGACGATAGGTTGCTGTTTCGCCTCGATCCGCCGCCTCGTCGAAGTCAGCGGTGTTCCCGGTCGCGCGTCCCACGACGAAGCCCTTCCGAAACACTTCGATCTCCGCCAAGTCCAACTCGCGAAGCCAAGACTCGACGGTGGCGACAGACTGCGGCTGATCGAAAATGGCCGAATACATGTCGAAGGTATCCAGAATCGCCCATTCACGAACTTGTGCGTGGGACAGCGGTAACACTCCGTCATAATTGAGAATCGGAACCACATGTCGCAACTTGCGGCCCACCACGGGCAAGCGTCCTATCAGCAGGCTGAGCGGAAGCAGCGCGGGGACAGCCCGTTCCGTGATCCAGAAAAGCGTTTCGGCTGGGATGTGGCGAGTGATATGTCTTAGCCAGTACTTGGGCCACAGCGCATAGAAGTTCCCTTTGGGGTATACGTCGATCGCTAGCTTTCCTCCCGGGCGGAGTTGGCCGGGAAGAAGCTGAAGCGACTTTTTCACATCGGGCGTATGCTGTAGAACACCAAAGCAATAGACATAATCAAACTGATGAGGTACGAACGGCAGGGCGTAGATGTCACCTTGAATGACCTGCAGTTGGCCACGTCCGCGAAGATTGTACAGGCATGCATCCACTGCTGACGAATAATCCACCGCCACGACGTTGGCTCCGCAGGAGAGGGCGATTTCCGCAAACCGCCCGGCTCCACACCCCACGTCGAGGACTCGTTTGCCGCGGAGTTCTTCCGGAGACCAGCCGCTTTCGGCAAAGAAACGCCGGTATGAAATGGGCGCGCCGGAATGGCTGTCCAGTTGCGTCTGCCGGAAGCGATTCCATTGCAGGCCGAAGTTAACCGCGTAATTCTCTGGCGCCACGAACCGGGGGACGTAATTCCGAATCGGGAAGACGTTTTCGCAATGCTCGCAAGTCAAGGTGCCCTCGCGCACATCCTCCGCCTCGTCGACGGCGGAATACAATCGCAAGCTGTGTTGGCAGCAGGGCGACCGGACAATATTCAGCAACTCACGATTCATGTAGACTTTTCCTAATTTGTGTCAGGCAACTCGAGACCGGCGCCTCGCCAACACATCCTGGTATACCTGCTCGTATTTGCGCGCCACGTTAGCGACGGACCATTCCTTAACGCGCTGTTGCGCATTCCGCGCACGCCGCGCGGCCTCCGCGGGTGCTGCCAACACCTGCTGTATCGCCTCTGCCACCGCGGTCGTCGAATGGGGGTCGACCAAGAGCCCCGTTTCTTCGTCGAGCATTTCCCGATGCGCCGGAATGTCCGAGGCCACAATTGGGCAGCCGCAGGCCATCGCCTCCATAACCGCATTCGGATGTCCCTCGAAGGACGAAAGCGATACAAAGACATTGGCCCGTTTCATCCATTGCCAGACGGTCGAAACATATCCCAGCATCGTCACGCGCTCGCCAAGACCATAATACTGGATTAGTTTCTCCAACCTAGCACGGGACGGCCCTTCACCGCAGAAAACCGCGTGTAACCGCACGTTCGAGGGTATCTGACGAATGGCAAGCAACAACGGTTCCAAATTCTTCTGCGCGCAATGCCTTCCGACGTTCAGCAGCAAATGATCGTGTGGCGGCAGGTTCGAGTCCGCTAAAGAAACCGGGTGTGCGTAAGCAATTTCCTCCAGCGGCAAACCGTTCGGTACCACATATTGCCCGGTTGGGTCATGCATTTTCGTGGCCCAATAGCCTCGGCCACATGCGGAGTTGGCTACCACCGCATCGGCCCCGCTCGCAAGGAAGCGCCGCAACAGATGTTTCGGGGTCAGAGGATAGGCCGCCGCCGAACATCGCTCGCTCAACACCCAGGGCACTCCTGCGACGCGGGCAGCCAATCCACCGAACACGTCCATCTGCGGAAGCCAAGTTTGAATCAAATCCGGATTCACGCGGCGAATTAGGTCACGCATATCCTGTAGCAAGCGAGGATCGTAGCCAATTGACCGCGATAGCCAGTGAACACCGACTCCGCCTTCCGTCAGACGTCTCAGATTCGAACCAGGCCGAACAAAGGCAACATCAACCTGCCAGCCAAGGCGAATCAACTCAGGCCCCAAATAGGCCAATTGTCGTTCCGCCCCTCCGCCACCGAGACTGCCGATACAGTGAAGAATTCGTGTTTTCATAACCGGATCTCAGCCTCACTTAACTGAGTACTCCTATTATTGAGCCTTGCCGAATGGCGGATCGAACGTCGCGTGCCCCCCGCATTGATCGGGCCACCCCATGCGGCCGAACGGCAAGACAGATGATTTCTTCTCGCTTCGATTCCACCAAGCAGTCTGATAAGGAGGTACACCGGCACGAACCGATAAAAAAATAGAGGCACGAGGTAAAATGTCGTGTTTCGAAAGAGCTGATACACCCACGCCACCGCCCAAACATAAAATATAAACGCCCAAAAACTTCGCCGGTGCCTTGCACAATAGCGGTGGATCCACGCCAGACCGCCGCCCAACAGGGCGCTGCGCGCGATTAAATCAGGCCAGCCCCAACCAGCAACCGCCGCGGCGATTGTTCCAAACGCACTCCCATGACCTTCCGCAGCGGCATCGGGATAGAATGTTTCCATATACCAGGCACCAGGACTAATCTTGATAAAAGGTGCAATTTGCTGAGGAATCAGCAATGTAAAATCGCAAAGCCACAATGAAACAGGAGAGAGCGTAATCTGCCCGGCCTCCTTTCGTCGTTCTAGGTCAACAACGTTGGCAAACAGCCCCTCAAACTCATTGCCGTGACTCAGAACACCATTCCCGCTAATCAAGTCATTCCAGTCTCGACCATTGCGGACTAGCCCAAACACGAGGAATCCAAACAGTACTGTCGCACCCAGTGTAGCCACAACTCGCGCGGGCACGGGACGCACTAAGCGGTCATAAAAAAAACCACATGTCAAAATCAGCAACACCAATTGCGTTCGCGCCCCTAGATGGACGATCGTCAACAATGCGGTGACCACCAGCCAAGCGAAAATCCACAGACGAAACTTCCGGTACTTTGCGAACATGGCCGCCAGCAACACTAATTCCACCGTAAACGCGGCGCCACTTAGATGGGATACAACTTGCGCCACGATCAGCGGCAGCCGGGCGAACACCACATAACTTTCTACGTACGACTCTGCCGAAAGATCGAACAATACGCCCACCACCCATAAAAAGACACGAATTCCAGCAAACAAGAGGAATGCGACGAGAATTGTGTTGCCGCGCGGTGACGAGAATTGCGGTTGTAACGGGGCCGCCGCTCCGCGGCACGCAAAGTACGCCACGGCGAAGATCCACATGTGAACGACGTAATACCATCCCAAGTGCCCGACTTCTTCGGGACTAGGCTGCCCCATGTATAAACGCCAGTCGTTATTGGAGCTATACTCAAACCCATTGAGAATGTACCCCAATAGAGGGACTACGGAGTATAGAGAGGCCGCCATGAAGTACACGGCGCCGATTTCGAAATAGCTGCCTGGCACCCCTTGGCGGCGCCGCAAGCCTCCAAAGAAAAAGGCGACCGCGGCCAGCATGCCGA
>JBGTKH010000548.1:0-6752 GCA_041744735.1 Pirellulaceae bacterium
AGCGCGTCGTTACCTGGGGCTTCGCGGACTCAGCCCCAGCCACCCAAAGCTGACCAACACGATGCTTTGACATTGACATGATGGCGAAGAAACGAATCACGTCGCCGGACGACGAGGCACTTGGCGAATTGTGCCATCGCCTGCGCGAGTTGGCTGACGAATTGGAAGACGACACGGCTTGGCCGCGCGAGCAGCTTGATCTGTGCGGTCAGTACGGCGTGTACGAGTGGTTCATGCCGTACGACTGCGGCGGCCAGCAGTGGAGCGAGGCGGACATCGTAAGCGGCCACTTGCAATTGAGTGCCGCGTGTTTGACGACGACGTTCATCATCACCCAGCGTACCGGCGCGTGCCGCCGCATAGCCGTGTCGGACAATGAGCCGTTGAAGGCCCGCTTGTTGCCCGATCTGGTCAGCGGCAAGAGTTTTGCCACGGTTGGCATCTCGCACCTGACGACCAGCCGCCGCCATCTTGCCAAGCCCGTGATGCGGGCCGAGGAAACGGCTGAAGGGTTTATTCTTAACGGTTTTAGCCCGTGGGTAACCGGTTCACCGTTTGCCGAAACGGTGGTGACCGGCGCCACACTGGTTGATGGCCGCCAAATTCTTGTCGCATTGCCCACCGATCTGCCGGGCGTCGTGACACCGCCCGCAGCGCGGCTCGTCGGGCTGTCGGCCAGTCACACGGGCGAAGTCCGCTGCGAGCGCGTCGAGCTGTCTGGTGATTGGCTGTTGGCCGGCCCCGTCGAAAACGTGATGAAGTTGGGAGAGGGCGCAAAAACCGGCGGGCTGCAAACCTCGACGCTGGCGATCGGGTTGAGCGACGCGGCGATTGTTTTCGTCGAGCAAGAATCGGAGCAACGCGCCGATTTACGGTCTCCGGCGCGAGCGTTCCGCGCCGAGTGGCAGGCGCTTCACGATGACCTGCTGGCCTTGGCCGACGGCCAAGCGGTTTGTTCCAACGAAGACCTGCGAACGCGGGCTAACAGCCTGGTGCTCCGCGCTGCTCAAGCTTCGTTAACGGCTGCGAAAGGGACCGGTTACGTCGTCGGCCATCCCGCCGGCCGCTGGTGCCGCGAGGCGCTATTCTTCCTCGTCTGGAGTTGCCCACAACCGGTGCTGGCCGCTAACTTATGCGAATTGGCGGGAATTGCGGAATAGTCATTGGTCATTGGTCATTTGTCATTGGAAGTAGAGGTCAATAACGTTCACTCAAATGACCAATGACCAATGACCAATGACCAATGACAAATGACAAATGACGAGAATCCGATGGCTGAACAAACCCACGTCACCTGGCACCAACACAGCGTTTCGCGCGACGATCGCGAGCGGTTGAACGGGCATGCGGGCTGCGTCGTGTGGTTCACTGGTCTGAGCGGGTGTGGCAAGAGCACGATCGCCAATTTGGTTGACCACAAGCTGCACGCGCTGGGCGTGCACAGCTTTGTGCTGGATGGCGACAACATTCGTCACGGCCTGAATGCCAGCCCCGCGATGCTCGGTGAACGGCACGGCGAGGCGTTCGCCAATCGCTTCGGCCTTGGATTTTTCGCCCAGGACCGCGAGGAAAACATCCGCCGTATCGGCGCTGTGGCCGAACTTTTCTGCTCGGCCGGCATCGTTACGCTGACGGCGTTCGTCAGTCCGTATCGCCGAGACCGGGATGCGGTGCGGGCACAAGTCGAATCGTCGGGCCGGCCGGGAGATTTTGTTGAGGTATTCGTCGACGCCCCGTTGGAAGTATGCGAGGCGCGCGATCCCAAAGGGTTGTACAAGAAGGCGCGCGCCGGCCAGCTATACGGGTTCACCGGAATCGACGATCCGTACGAGCCGCCAGCCCAACCGGAAGTCACGCTCCAGTCTGCTCGCAACACAGCCGATGCGCTGGCCGACGAAGTGATCGCTTACCTGCGGTCGGCGGGCAAGATCCGCTAGCTCTGCTAGCGGCCACTCCCTCGATTAATTTCCAACGACGGTCGCGAAAGGGTTGACATTTCCAGCGTGATTCTTACATTGGTCCTGAACGAAATGCATCCGAATTCCTGCCCTGTGTCACACCTGTCGCCCACGGCGACACTTATTCCGCTCGCTGATTCGTTGTGGCCGCTTGGATGCCATAGCACGGTCAGTCAAGGAGGGAGACCGAAACGATGATTGAATCTTTGGCGAAGGACGTTCACGTGCGAGCGCAATCGGCGCTTTCTGGCAGTCCCATCTATGTCCTTCGAGAGTTGCAGGTGGAACGCGTTGACGACTCGTTGATGCTGTCCGGCCGCGTCGATTCGTACTACCACAAGCAACTGGCCCAAGAGGTGGTCCGCGCGGTGTCGGCGGGCATGCGAGTTGTCAACTCGATCGACGTCGCGTAGCCGGATCACGCGGCGGCTGATTTGTTGGGTACCCAAGAGCCGCTGTCGTCGCGCACCGTATCTTCTTGCTGAGCGCGGTGGCTGATTGCACGGGCCATTTCCGGATCGGGTTGAGGCAGTGCGTGCTGCATTTCCCAGAGTCGCGCCTGCTTGCCTAGTGTCACAAAGAACGCCTGGAACAGGCAGACTTGCAGTCCGGGCAGACCGTCGAGGAACCCGCGCCGCAAAATGTAGAGCTGCAGGAATCTTAAGAACGGCCGCGCGAGCAAGTCGAACCAACTGGTCCGCTTGCCTCGATCCCACATGTCTTGCGCGCCCCACTTCACGTAGCGCTGATACTTTTGGAAGTACTGATCGTACGACCAATACGTGTAGTGCAGCATGCGTTGCCGCAATTTGCTGGTCCGCCGGGGATCGACGTCGATCTCCTCATGCACGCGGCAATCGCGATAGCGGCAATTGTCGCGGCGGAACAAGCGGAAGACGCGGTCCGTGCTCCAGTCGCCGTGCTTGATCTCGTGCCCCATGAAGAAACCGCGGCGATAAACCCAATAGCCGTCGAGATCAACCGGCGGGTCGCTGAGAATTTGGCGAATCTCAGCCGCGAGTTCGGGCGTGATGCGTTCGTCGGCATCTAGCACCAACACCCAAGGATGTGTGGCTTGCGGAATGGCCCAGTTCTTGAAATCGGAGTAGTTAACGAACTCGCGTTCGATCAACCGGCATTCGCCGATGCGGCGCACGATGTCCATCGTCTCGTCGGTCGAGCCCGAATCCGCGACCAGAATCTCGTCGGCCAACCCGCGCACCGATTCAATGCACGGCCGGATGTTCATGCGCTCGTTCTTGCAGGGAATGAGCACCGTGAGTTTCGCTCGCATCACTTGCCTCAATTTACACCTTGCGAAGCCAGAACGAACCGCTGTTTCGTTTGCAGAGCGGCATGCCGTGAGTCAGTTCCTGTTCGTGGAATCGCTGCAAATAATCGGACCAGGTGACAATGCGGAACGACTGGTTGTACTGCAGGAACGCACGCAAGGCATACGCTTCATTCCAGGCCACGCCGCGATAGATCCACTGCTTCGGATACTCGAACGGATAGAAGATGTCGTGAAAGTGAATGTAGACGCCGCTGGCCAGAGCCGGCAGAATGTCGAACAAGATGTAGTTGACGTCGCTGCCGATTTTGCACACGTGCGATGAATCCACGAAGAGAATGTCGTTGCTGGCCAAATGCGAAAACTGGCTGGTCGGCAATTCCTGCGCGAGTTGCTTAATAATGTTCACATTGCGGCGGTCTTGATCCGTCAGCAGGCGATCCAGTCGCGACGTGTCCGGCTCGATGAACGTGCATTGAATCGAGTTGTCAAAGAATCGCTCGTTCGTGTCCAAGCAGACGGCCGACGAAAACCCCGATCCGATTTCGACGATGTTCCGCGGCCGCAGACGGCGGATCATTCCGTACAGCAGAATCGCGTCGGTGTAGGCGTAGAACTTGTTGTCCAGATAGAAACGTGCGGGTGGTGCGGCCGATTCCGGAAACGGCATCTCGCCGTAAAAGCCCTCGATTTCTTTCAGCACTTGAAGCTGTTCTTCAACGTTTAAGTCAATTCCTGCGAACTCGCGCAGGGAGTCGCTGAAAATTCTGTCCTCGGCGCGATGCACTTCCGAGATCAAAGGAATGGGCGAATAGTAGTGCTCTCGCTTGTGAAAGTTTTCATACTGCTTCACGCTGGCACGCCACTGCGGATGCAGGCGCGAAACGGTCTTCACCAATTGCCACGTCAAGCTCATACAAGCACCTCCTGTACTTGAGCGATTAACCCAGTGTCTCGGGCTGGATCAGAGGCGACCCGCGATAGCGAAGCTGGCGGACTGTACCCGAAACGCATTTGACCGGGTAGATCAGTTTGCTAAGCCTGCCAACTGGCCATACGTGCCGTAGCAGAAGTCGTGAGACTTCTGACGACCTCTGACCTCTGACGTCTGACGTCCGAACTCTCACGAGTTCAGCTACGGATTTCTTATTTGCAGCGGGCTGCCCGAGAACTCGCTCGACAGCGAAGAGGCCGCTTGCAGACGTAGCCGGTGCGATGTCCAATCGAGTAACGTCAGACACCGATTATCATGCAGAACACCAACAAACCAGTCATCGGCAAGATCTACCTTGTCGGCGCCGGCCCGGGCGATCCGGGACTAATTACGTTGCGCGGCGTCGACTGCTTGCGGCGTGCCGACGTGGTGCTGTACGACTATCTGGTTAACCCGCAGATTCTACATCATGCGCGCGCTAATGCTGAGCTCATCTGTTTGGGTCACCATGGCCACACGAGAATCTGGTCGCAGGACGAAATCAACCAACGGCTGATCGAGCTGGCGCGGCAGGGAAAGACGGCCGTGCGGCTGAAAGGCGGCGACCCGGCGGTGTTTGCGCGAGGAGCCGAAGAAGTCGAGTCGTTGGTGCAGCACGGCATCCCGTTTGAAATCGTGCCGGGCATCACCGCGGCGTTGGCAGCGGGCAGTTGCGCGGGAATCCCAATCACGCACCGGGATTTTGCTTCGGCCGTGGCGCTGGTCACTGGGCAAGAGCATCCCGACAAGCCGCGGTCGTCGCTCGACTATGAAGCGCTGGCCCGCTTTCCCGGCACGCTGGTATTCTACATGGGAGTCACAACGGCGGAAATGTGGACCGCGGCTCTGATCGCGGCGGGCAAGTCGCCCGCGACGCCCGCAGCCATCGTTCGCCGCTGCAGCCTGCCCGATCAACAGACAATTCTGTGCAAGTTGGGCGAAGTGCCCGGCCGGCTGGTGGGCAAGGTGCGTCCGCCGGTGATCGTGATCGTGGGCGAGGTAACCACGCTGGCGCCGACGCTGGGTTGGTTCGAGAAACGGCCGCTGTTCGGCGTGACGGTAATGGTCGCTCGGCCCGCTGAACAAGCCGCCGGGCTGGCTAATCAATTGGCCGAGCTGGGCGCCCGCGTGCTGTTGCAACCGGCGATCGAGATCTCCGATCCGCCCGACTGGTCGCCGGTCGATAGCGCGTTGTCGCGCATCGACGAGTTCGACTGGCTCGTCTTCTCCAGCGCTAACGGCGTGCGGTTCTTACTTGATCGATTGCTGGCGACCGGCCGCGACATGCGAGCACTGGGCCGCGTGAAACTAGCGGCGATCGGACCCGGCACGACGGACGAGTTAGCAAAATATCATCTGACGACTGACCTGCAGCCCGATCAGTTTCGTGCCGAAGCGCTCGCCACCGCACTATCCGAAGGCGCGGCGGGAAAACAGTTCCTGTTAGCCCGCGCCAGCCGCGGCCGCGAGGTGCTGGCCGAAGAACTGCGAGCGGCTGGCGGTCACGTCGAACAGATCGTCGTCTACTCCAGCAGCGACGTTCAAACGCCCGACGAAGAAAACTCGCGGCTGCTGGCCGCCGGCCAAATCGACTGGATTGCCGTCACCAGTTCCGCCATCGCCCGCTCCCTGGCGGCCATGTTCAGCGAAGATTTGCGCAAGAGTCGATTGGTTAGTATCAGTCCCGTCACATCCGCAACGTTTCGCGAGCTTGGATTCGAGCCGACGGCGGAAGCAAATGAGTACACAATGAACGGCGTCATCGCAGCAATCGTCCGCGCTCGCGGCGCAGTCGGGAACGCTCCGGCAACTTAGCCGACATGGGAATCGCGGCGCTCTTCATTTGACCGCCGCTCTCCCTCGCACCTGACGTGGTGCGACTTCGACCGTGGGTTGACTTACAACCGTCTTCGCTGCCGGATACCGTTTGCACAGCCAGTCCAATTGGTCGCGCTGCGGGAAGTCTTCATACCAACCCTTGCCGCCCAGGTTCAGCAGGCTCTGAAAGTACTCCTCGTACATCAGCACGATGCGGTCGAGCGAGAAGTTATCGACGATCCACTGGCGGCAGGCGGCGGGGTCGAGGCGGTGGATGTTGCGGGCGGCCCATTCGAATTGTTCCATCGTGCGGCAGCGATAGCCGGTCACGCCGTGCAGGACGGTCTCCGTGAAACCGCCCCAGTCGGTACAGATCACCGGCGTGCCGCTAATCTGCGCTTCCAACGCCACGTTTCCGAACGGCTCGACGTACTGCGTGGGACAGAGAAACGCAGCCGCCTCGGCCATCAGTTTCCGCCGGCCCTCGATGCCCACCGGCGGCACGTAGCTGGCGTGTGGATTGTCTTTTAGGAACCGCGCGGGGTCACCTTGGCCGACGATCTTGATTGGCCGCCCCACGCGCCGCGCCACGTCGATGGCGGTGGCCACTCCCTTGTCGTCGTTCAGCCGGCCCATGAATAGAAAATAGTCCTGCTTGTCCTGCGGCCGGAAGTCGAACATGTCCGGATCGAAGCAGTTGGGGATCACCACG
>JBGTKH010000549.1:0-16327 GCA_041744735.1 Pirellulaceae bacterium
TCCCAACTGATGTTATATTCGCACCTTACACCGAAAAAGAAACCCTCTGCTAATCGGGACTGACGGTCATGAAGGACGGCATTCATCCTCAATATCACAACACCGTGGTCACCTGCGGCTGTGGCAACACCTTCAAGACGCGGAGCACGCGCAAGGAGTTGAAGGTCGATATCTGCAGCAACTGCCATCCGTTCTACACTGGCAAGCTCAAATACATCGACACGGCCGGCCGCATCGAGACGTTCCAAACCAAATTCGCTGCCGGCAGCTACGCCAGCTTGCAGCAGCCCGCCAAGAAGAAGGCCAAGCCCAAGCCGCAGGCCGAATCTTAGCTTCCTCGATCCTCTCGCTTCACGGTATCATCGTCCGCATGGCGACGTGATTGCATGCGCCCGGATGGTGACGGCTTCCGCTCTCTTTTGATACGCGATTGATTTCCATGCGCAAGATGTTGGACGAACAACTGGGCCGTTTCGAGGAATTGGAACGGCAGATGTCCGACCCAGAGGTGCTGGCCAACTCCAGCCGGATGGCCGCCGCTGCGCGCGAGCATGGATCGCTGGCGAAGCTGGCCACGAAGTACCGGCGGTTCAAGGAGCTGAATCAGGAAATGACCGAACTGGCGGCGATGACCGAAGGCGATGATCCCGAAGAACGCGAGTTCGCGGCAGAACTGTTGCCCGAACGAAAGGCCGCACGCGAACGGTTGTGGGACGAGCTGCTCGACATGACCATCGGCGGCGAGGATGCCAACCGGACGCGCTGCGTGATGGAAATTCGCGCCGGTACCGGCGGCGACGAAGCGGCCCTGTTCGCTCGCAATTTATACGAAATGTACCAGCACTACGCCGACGCGAAAGGTTGGAAGGTCGAGGTTCTCGACGCCAGCCCGACCGAACTGGGCGGCTTCAAGGACATCACGCTGGCCTTTGAAGGCGAAGGCGTGTACCGCGAGTTGCAATACGAAAGCGGCGGCCATCGCGTGCAGCGCGTGCCCGAAACAGAAGCCAAAGGCCGCATCCATACGTCGGCGGCGACCGTGGTTGTACTGCCCGAGCCCGAGGACGTCGAAGTCAATCTTAAGCCTGACGATTACCGCAAAGATATTTTCTGTGCCAGCGGACCTGGCGGCCAGCATGTGAACAAGACCGCTTCCGCCGTGCGGCTTACCCATCATGAAACGGGCATCGTGGTGTCGATGCAGGACGAGAAGAGCCAGCACAAGAATCTGGCCAAGGCACTGCGAATTCTGAAGTCGCGGGTGTACGAACATCACCGCCAGAAAGAGCACGACAAGCGGGCCGCCGAACGCAAGACGCTGGCCGGCTCGGGCGATCGCAGCCAGCGCATCCGCACGTATAATTTCCCCGACAACCGCCTGACCGATCACCGCATCGGCCTGACGCTATACAAGCTGGACCAAATCGTCGCCGGCCATTTGCAGCCGGTCACCGAAGCCCTAATCGAGTACGATCGGCAGGAACTGCGCAGCTCGATGGGCGCCATGGATTGATTATGTCGCAACCGGAAACATGGACGGTCGGGCGTCTGCTGCAGTGGACCACCGAGTACCTCAAGCGACATCAAGCGGACAGCCCTCGCCTGGACGCGGAAGTCTTGTTGGCCGAAGCCCGCGGCTGCCAGCGAATTCAGCTTTACACGTCGTTTGAAGAAATCGTGGCCGACGACGTGCGAACCAAATTCCGCGAACTGGTCCGCCGCCGCGCCGAAGGCACGCCGGTCGCGTATCTGGTCGGCCGCCGCGAATTCTACTCGCTCTCGTTTCGCGTTACACCCGACGTTCTGATCCCGCGGCCAGAGACGGAGTTTGTCGTCATCACGCTGCTGGACTTGGTCAAGCAGCGGCCGAAGTTCAGCGAGCCAATCGACGTCGCCGACGTGGGAACCGGCAGCGGCATTCTCGCCGTGTGTGCGGCGAAACACGTGCCCGCGTGCCGAGTGACGGCGATCGACATCAGTGCCGCGGCGCTCAAAGTCGCACGCACCAACGCCCAACAGCACAACGCCGCCGACCGCATCGAGTTCATCGAAGGCGACCTGCTCTCAGCACTTCCCGACGACCGCCGTTTCGACTTTGTCATTAGCAACCCGCCGTACGTCTCCGAGTCCGAGTTCGCCGCGCTGGCTCGCGAAGTAAAAGACCACGAACCGCGCGGCGCACTGGTCGCCGGCCCCACTGGCACCGAAGTCATCGCGCGACTCATCCCCCAAGCCGCCGATCGCCTAAGAGACGGCGGCTGGCTGATCCTGGAAATCAGCCCCATGATTCACCAAGCCGTTGTCGCTCTGCTCGCCGCTGACAACCGATTCGCCCCTGCCGCAACCAAGAAAGACCTCTCTAATCTGGCTCGCGTGGTTTTTGCGAAGCGCGTGTGATAAAGTATTAGCCGGTAACATGCTCGCACCCTGTAGCCTGACTCTCCGAGTCGGGTGGAGTCGAGCATCGTTCTGCCCGACTCGGAGAGTCAGGCTACAGAGTGCGCCTTTCCTACCGGCCATCATCATGGTTACGATAAAGTGCCCCATGCCGTCCTCACTGCGATTGCGATTCAAACCGCAATTGCGGCCGTGGTCGTCAACGGCTGAGGAACTGGAGTTTATCCGGGCGACTGATCCGACGGCTCATTGGCTGGAGAATCTTTCCGAAGAGGTTCTTCGGAAATACAAGGGTCAATGGATTGCCGCCAAGGACTGTCAGGTCATTGAATCCGCGCCGACATGCGCCGAATTATATGACAAGATCGGCCAGCCGCGCGACCCTACGATCTTGGTCCTTCGACTGCAGAATGGAATTACGATTTACTAGCTTTCTTCCTTCGGCCCTAGATCACACTTTTGCCCACTGCCTTTCCGTGTGGATGGTCATGCAAACACATCTCCGAATCGCCGTCTATTGGCTTGTCACTCTGCTGCTCTCTCTTTTTCCAGCAACTCTTTTTTCGGCCCCGCCGGTTGTGCCAACCGAACCTCTCGCGCCCGAAGTGCAGCGCGAAAAGTTTCGTTTGCCGCCGGGGTTTGAGATTCAGTTGATTGTGGCCGAGCCCGACATTGGGCAGCCGATGAATTTGAGCTTCGACGCGCGCGGGCGGCTGTGGATCACGCATACGCTCGAATACCCCTATCCCATGTCGGAAGGCCAGCCGGCGCGAGACGCGCTGACCGTCGTCGAAGGGTTCGGGCCCGACGGCAAGCCGCGGAAGGTGACCAAGTTCGTCGACGGGCTGAACATTCCCATCGGCCAAACACCGATCGGCGACGGCCGCTGCGCGATCGTCTACAGCATTCCGAACATCTACCGCTGCCTGGACACGAACAACGACGGCATCGGCGACACCCGCACTCTGCTTTATGGCAAATTCGGCTATGACGACACGCATGGCATGGCCAACTCGTTCACGCGGTGGATCGACGGCTGGGTGTACGGCTGCCACGGCTTTCGCAACACGTCGGAAGTGAAAGGCGGCGACGGGCACAGCTTCACGATGAATTCGGGCAACACGTATCGCTTCCGCGCCGACGGTTCGCGGATCGAACAATTTACCTGGGGGCAAGTCAACCCGTTCGGCATGACGTTCGACCCGCTGGGCAACATGTACACGTCCGATTGTCACTCGAAGCCGATCTACATGCTGCTCCGGGGCGCGTACTATCCCAGCTTCGGCAAACCGCACGACGGGCTGGGCTTCGGCCCGGAGATGATCAACCACGATCACGGCTCGACCGGCATCTGCGGCCCGGCGTATTACGCGGCCGATCTGTTTCCGGCCGAGTACCGCGACAACGTTTTCATCTGCAATCCGGTCAACTGCTCGGTGCATCGCGACAAGCTGAAACCGTTCGGCTCGACGCTGCACTGCGACACGCAGCCGGACTTCGTCACGTGCGACGACCAATGGTTTCGGCCCGTGCATTTGCAGGTGGGGCCGGACGGGGCGCTGTACATCGCCGATTTCTACAACTGCATCATCGGCCACTACGAAGTGCCGCTGAACCATCCTCGCCGCGACCGCACGCACGGCCGCGTGTGGCGCGTGGTCTATCGAGGGACGGACGGCGACCCGCGACCCGTGCCGCTGCTGCCGGATTTGACGCAGATGAATGTCGATGAGCTCGTCGCGCTGCTCGGCAACGCGAACCTATCGCTGCGGACGTTGGCGACGAACTATCTCGTTGATCGCTCGTCAAGTGACGAGCAGAAAGCGGAAGTGATAACGTCGGTAAATACCGCGTTGGCGAAGCAGCCGTCGCCTGAATTGCTGGCGCACAGCATGTGGGTGCTCGAGCGGCTCGAGGCACTGAACGACGCGCGGCTGATGCAACTTGTGGACGATTCCAGCGCGCTAGTGCGAGTGCACGTTTTGAAACTGCTGGCGGAGCGACATGAGTGGGATGCCGGTACATTCACAAGCGTTCGCGCCGCTCTGCAAGATGACGACGCCTTCGTCCGTCGCGCCGCGGCGGATGCATTGGGCGAGCACCCGGCCGTAGAAAACGTGCCGGCTTTGCTCGCGCTGCTCGCATCGACCGACAAGCCAGACACGCACTTGGTGCACATGACCCGCATCGCGCTGCGCAATCAACTGCGCGACGATCGCACGCTGGCACAATTGCCGTCCTTGTCGCTCAACGAACAACCGTCGCGCACCTTGGCCGAACTCGCGCTGGCGGCCAAGACCGCCGCCTCGGCCGAGTTCGTCGTACGTCATTTGGATCAGTATGACGAAACCGGGCCGCAACTTGTGGCTTACCTACAATTCGCCGGTCAGTACGTGACAGAACAAAGTTTGCCGCAACTAACACAGGTCGTGCGAAAGCGGCTGGCCGGTGATACTGCGGCGCAGTACGAACAGCTCGCGGCGATTCACACGGGACTGGAACGCCGTGGCGCGGGCAACAATCCACACGTCACCGATTGGGCGCGGGAATTAGCTGCCGAGTTGCTCGATGAACCCGCCGCCGACGTTGCCACGTGGACCGCCGTGCCGCATCCGGACGCGACGGTGCCGGGCGAGCCGTGGGTTCGCCAACAGCGTGTGTCGAGCGATGGGAACCAAGACGCGGCGTTTTGGTCCAGCCTGCCGCGCGGCGAACAATTGACCGGCATTTTGCGCAGCAGCCCGTTCGAGATCCCCGCGACGCTGATCTTTTTCATCGCCGGACACAACGGTCCCACTGGGCAGCCGGAACAGGCGAAGAGTTTCGTTCGTCTACGAGACGCGGACACGCACGCGCTCTTGGCCGAAGCCAAACCGCCGCGAAACGACACGGCGCAGCGTGTGCAGTGGAAGCTGGATGAATACAAAGGCCGTCACGGCTATTTCGAATTGATCGATGGTGGTGCGGGCTCGGACTATGCATGGCTGGCGGTCGGTCGGTTTTCGCTCGGCCGGCTCAACTCCGATCAACTGCAGCCTCAACAAAGCGCGCTGGAATTGATCGCGCGGCTGCGTTTGACCGACTTTCAGCCTCGCGTGATAAAACTCGCGACAACCGCCAGCACCGATCCCGCCGTGCGAAAATCGGCCGCTCTGGCGCTGCTCGCATTTTCGCCCGACAGCCGCTTGGCAACGCTGTTGATCATGGCCGGCGCATCGGACACGCCCGCGGCATTGAACGAACGGATCTACCAACTCGTCGCCTCTCCGCAAGCGGATGCAGTGCAGAAGGCGCTGGACGACGCCATGAACCACGCGCCGCGAGACGTTCAGCTTCAGTTGGCTGAAACGCTCGCCGGTGATCGCGCGGGCGGCGATGCTCTGCTGCAATTGGTGGCCACGGGCAAAGCCTCACCGCGGCTGCTCACGCGGCCGTCCGTGCGCCAAAAACTGGATGCAACCAAACCGGACGATTACGAGCAGCGGCTCGCAGCACTAACCACGAATCTGCCGTCCGAGGACGATGCGCTGCTCAAGCTGATCGACGACCGGCAACGCGCCTTCTCCCCGACGGTCGCATCCGCCGAACGCGGCGCCGCCGTGTACGAAAAGAATTGTGCCGCCTGTCACAAACTGGCTGGCAAGGGTTCCATGATCGGCCCACAGCTCGACGGCATCGCCGCCCGCGGCGTCGCGCGTTTGGTCGAAGACATCCTCGACCCCAACCGCAACGTCGACCCGGCATTTCGCACCACCACACTGCTCATGACCGACGGCAAAGTCATCACCGGTCTAGTCCGCCGCACCGAAGGCGCCACACTCGTCCTGGCCGACAGCAAAGGCCAAGAATTCACGCTCCCCGCCGCCAACATCGACCAGCGCACCCAATCCCCCCTCTCCCTAATGCCCGCCAACTTCGGCGAAGTCATCTCGCCCGAAGACTTTCAAGCGTTACTAGCTCATTTGTTATCCCAACAAATCAGCCCAGCGTCCCAGTAATTCATCGAACCGCATCAAGACCGAACAGCGAAGCGAGATCCCCTCGTCACGGCGCACACTCCAGGATCTTGTCGTCATCAGGATCCGCGACAACTTTCACGGCATGGGTGATGGCGACGATCCCCGACAGCTTCTCGATCTCATCCGCTGCGGCGCGGGCCTCAGCCTGCGAATATCCCAACTTCACGAACAGTTTATCGGCAAACTCGTCCAGAATTTCGCGGCACGTGACCGAACGAACAATTCCCGTCTTGGCGAGCGACACACAATGAAACGGCGGCCCGCGCGACGACAGGATGGCCGAGATCAACACGTTGGTGTCAAACACTACGACTTCATGCATGGGCGATCCTCGTGCACCACGTCGTCCACGAATGATAAGCGATCGTCGTCGGACATTGCGTCCCAATCTCGCCCGCGTTTCGCCGCCACGGCCCGAATGCGTTCTTCGCCGACGCGCGTTAACGCGTCCCACTCGGGCCAGCGCTGTGCAAGCAAGGCGCGCACGAGTGAAGCTTGCCGCTCCTGCGGCAGTTGCTTCACCAACTCAATGACTTGCTGATCGGTCAATTGCAACGTAGGCATCGCTATTACCTCCGAGCACTATTCTAACTCGGGGACCCATGTCAGGGCAGGCTGCTATGCGATCGGGTCGTTGACCATCAACAGCGAGTACAGGCGGACGAAGCGAGCGAATCTCCATCCGGCCAACTTGATCCAGTGCGATTAGCGAACTGGGATTGGAAACGACAACGTCGTTCATAGCTTCGCGACTTGTGCCATTTCAGCCGCCCACTCGCCTTCACTCATGTCAAGCAGCGGAATGCCCAGCCGGGATGCATAATGAATGAAGTCCCATCACGCCAGGTTTCGCGGACTCAGCCCTAGCACTCGACAGGCGAAATCAGTCACTCGGCGTGCCGGCCTTAATTGTAACGCTACGATCTACCGCCGCGGCTGCTTCGCGCTGGAATCTAAGCGAGGCATCAAGCGTAAAGAAGCCGCGCAGGCGGAAAACCTGGCGATAGTAACCCGCGGGAGATCACGGCCGAGAAACTGAAAAAACAGCCCTGGCCGCCGATTCTACCCGAGCGTTTCAGCGCCGTCCGCACGGCCGTCGGCGAGCACGCCGCCCCCGCCTCGCCCGGCGAGAATCTCGATCACTCCACGACGCTTCTCCGCGCAAAACTCACGGTGCCACAGCGGGAATTCGGTCCGGGTGTGAAATGTCGAACTTCTCTTTGCTCACCGTCAGCATGTCGAAGGCCACGAAATTCACGCTCAGTGTCCTGCCGTTGCTCAACAGAATGTCGTGACTGTACACGCCGCGGTCCGTTGCGTCGACCTCGTCGTACAGCCAATGAACGGCGATGTCCGAGAACACATCGGCTCGGTGCGGCGCGCTGAACGACGGTTCTTCCGCGAGCACGTAAATGAGCAGCAAAACGTCGTCTGCTTGCTCCACAGCAACCACCGCCAACTCGGCCGAAGTTTTAGGGACTGGTGTTTTGAGATAGCCCAAGTAGACGGCGTCGTGCAGACAGGTCGATTCGGCCAACTCGCGTGTCTTGTCGGGCAATCGGCTGCCAATCTTGTGGAGGTGCTGGTGGTAATCAGCGGTTGCTCTTTCCCAATCTGCATCGGCTTGGTCAGCGACGGACGGGTCATCTGAGTTGAATGCAACGTACAATTCAGGCGTAAAGTATTTCACAGCGACGCTCACTCGGCTTTGCGGTTGGTTGTTTCATAAAACGTGTGACCCGCCGGTGGCCGCGGGTTCGGTTGATAATGTGGTAAAGCGTTCGGTCCGGCGCCGGCGTGGGGCGGACAACGTTTGTAGCTGCCGTTTGCCGCGTGTTCGATATTCTTCGCCAATTCACGGTTCGCACACAGGTCGTTACCGCACACTACCACGTCTCGCCCAACTCGTCGTGCGGCGACGGCCTGTGCTTCAGTCATCAGAGCAGATAGGGCGGTTTGATAATCTTGCGGATAGTTCAGGTTGGCTAACGTTTGTAACTCTGGATCGACGTCGTGATCGGCGAGCAGGTGGATCATGCGGCGGACGAAGTTGGGGACCAGCAGCGGCACGTCGCAGCTTGTGGCGTAGGCGGCGTCGACTTGTCATTGCAGGGCGGACAGGCCGGCGTACGTCCTACGAATGGGCCGCGGCCTTCACATTCGGCTCGCGCGCCCGTCAGCGATGTCTTCAATCGGCAACTTGATGCTCGAGGACAACACTGGCCGAGTTTCCGGCGGGGTCGATGTTTAGCGGCACGGTCCAAACGACGCTGCCGACTTTGCAGAGTCCTTCGCCGCCGTCTTGGCAGTAGTAGTAATTCATCGAGACCTTAATTACGTCCGGCCCGGTGCCCGTGACGGGCAGCGCGATGTTGAAGGTTGTGGCGGGTTTGTCGAGCGATGTTTTTCCGACGGCGGTGCGATCGATGGGGCCGGATTCGGATTCGGCTTCCACGTAGTAGGCCATCGGTGCCAAGTCGTTGATCTTCCAACCTGCCGGTAATTTCAACTGAATGGCCAGCGTGACTTTGCCGTCGGCGGGCTTCACGGCGGTGGGATTCAGTTTTACTTGCGCGGCGCCGGGGAACGTGAGCTTCTTGGTTGGCTGCGGAGGGCTGGGCGGAGTGAGACCGGCGATGGTGAGCGTGGCGACTTGGCCGCTGGCGATGTCCACCGTTCGGATGTGGTGGTTGTTGGTGTCGGCGACGTACAGCTTGCCTGCAGCGATCGTAATACCTGCCGGTTCGTTGAACTGCGCCGGCTGATCGCCGAAGCCGGGCTCGCCGGTGCCGGCCAACGTGCGGACGGCGCCGGTCTTGGCATCGACGACTTTGATCTTGTTGTTGTAGGTGTCGGCCACGTACAACTTGCCGTCGTGGTATGCGACGCCCAGCGCGTGCTGCAGCCGCGCGGTCTCGCGGTCCCCGTCGACGTCGCCGAATTCGAACAAGCGATTGAACGGCAGGTCAGCGGTGCCGACGACGGTTCGCACTTCTTTGCGCGGATCGAAAGGCACGGCGCGGATCGAACTGCCTTCGCTGTCCGCCACGAACAGCCACAGGCCGTCGGACGACAGTCCGCTGGGCTGAGCGAACGACGAGTAACGTTCTTCATACGGGATTTGCGGCAACAGCGGACCGTCGACGATATCTTCCCGCCCATTCCCGGCGAACGGACCGATCTCGGACTCGTCCAGCAGCATCTTCCAAATCTGATGCGGGCCGGCCATGGCGATGTACAAACTCTTGCCGTGGACCCACAGATCCCACGGGCTGCTGAGCGCCGTATCGCGCGGCTTGCCGACCCAGCGATCGGGCACCGGATCGGACTGCGTGAGGTTTTCCAAGCCGGGCCACGGATTACGCGATTGAACGCCGGTGCCCGCGATGGTTGTGACTTGCTTGTTCGTTAAGTCAATCTTTCGCAGCAAGTGATTTTCGGTGTCGGCCACGTACAGCGTTTCGCCGTGCAAGACCATACCCTGCGGATGATCGAACGACGCGCTAGGGAAGTCGCCGTCCTGCCGGCCCATCGTGCCCGTACCAATCGTGTCGATCAGCTCACCGCCCAACGACGCGACGACGATGCGATTGTGATTGCTGTCGGCGACGAACAGCCGGTTGCCCTTTTCGTCCGCGATGACCTTGCCGGGAAATCGCAGCGGCGTCTTTTGCTGGCGATGCGCGAGCAAATCGAAATGGATTGGCGTTTCGTCGAGCGTTTTCTGCTGGCGATAATAGGGAACGGCGACCTTCAGCACGCGGTCTACGTCGTCGAACTGAATTTCACCTGGTCGGCCCCAAATGGCGTTGCCTTCGGGATCGACCAACAGCACCGTGGGCCAACTCTGCACGCCATAGATTTGCCAAATCAAGTGGTCCGAGTCGTTAACCACCGGATGTTCGATTTCATAACGCAGAATGGCCTCGTTGATGTTCTTGCTATCCTTCTCCGTTTCGAATTTGGCCGAGTGCACGCCGATCACGACCAATTCATTCGGATACGCCTTCTCCAATTTCTTCAACTCGGGCAGGATGTGCATGCAGTTGATGCAGCAATAGGTCCAGAAGTCCAGCAGCACGAATTTTCCTTTGAGATCCTGCTTGCGCAGCGGGCCGCCGGTATTCAGCCATTCCATGTCCTCAGGAAATTCGGGGACGCTGACGCGATGCGGAAACGGGTTGCTCGGTGCCAAATCGCCGGGATCATCAGTGCTCGCGGGTGGGTTCGGCTGCGGGGTGACCTGCGGCGGCTCGGGCTGCGGGGACTTTTCGGGTTTGGGCGGGGCAGTTTCTGGATCTATCGTTGTTGTTTGTGGTTCAGCGGGCGGTTCGCTGGCGTCGGGTAAGTCTGGGGTAATCGATTGTGAAGTCTCTGCAGTCGTACCATCCGCCTCAGCCACGACAACGGGCTCGCGCGGTGCGCCCTGCTGGCTGTTTGCCGCCGGATTGTCCGTAACGGCGGAGCTGCCGCAGCCAAAGAAGGCCGCAACGCAGAGCAGCCCACACAGAGAAAAAACGCGATTTGCGATCCCCGCGGTTGGCAACCTGAGCAACATCGTTACCTCCTCACAAGCGATGAACTTTAGCCTCGTTCTCAGCACGTCTTGGTTGCCCTCGCATACCGAATATCGTAGCGGAGTATCGCGGGCCAGTGAATCATAAAAACACAACACCGGTGAAAACTCTGCCCATCCACCCGAATTTGGTGTTGACGCAACTGAAAGTCGTTTAACCGCGGTTAAACGAGCAAGCCGTGGTGGCGTTGCTGCTAGCAGACAAAAAAGGCTTTTGTCGTCAGCCGCTAACGACCGAATAATCGTTATAACTGGCTTCGCATCCGTGAGTCGAAGCGGACTGACGGTACGTCCGCACATCGCAATGACCGGCGGGCAGCGACGATCAACAAGGGAGGGACCACCGGTGTTACGCAGCGTGCTACTGACACTCTTGCTGCTGGCCATCAGCGCTTCCGGCGCGGCGGCACAGGAGTGGGCCAAGAAAATGTTTAAAACCAGCAACCACGACTTCGGCAGCTTGGCTCGCGGCGCGAAAGCCGAATTTGCGTTTGAGTTGACCAACAGCTACGAAGAAGACGTGCACATCGCAGGCGTGCGAACAAGCTGTGGCTGCACGACGCCCACGATTACCAAAGAGTGGTTGAAGACGTGGGAGAAAGGGGCTATCGTCGCCGAGTTCAACACGCGGTCGTTCCTGGGGCACAAGAGCGCCACGATCACCGTCACCATCGACAAGCCGTTCTTCGCCGAAGTGCAGCTTACCGTCGAAGGCTTCATTCGCAGCGACGTGGTGTTCGATCCCGGCGCGATTGATTTTGGCGAATTGGATGAAGGGACACCGGCCGAGCGGCTGGTGAGCGTGTCGTACGCGGGGCGTTCCGACTGGCAGATTTTGGACGTACGCTGTGCGAGTTCGTGTTTCGAAGTTGAATTGAACGAGCGGCAGCGGACGACGGGCCGCGTCACCTATGACATGCTGGTGCGGCTGCTGCCCAGCGCGACCGCGGGCTACATTCACGACGAGCTGATGATCGTAACCGACGATCAGCAGATGCGAAGTATTCCGCTGACGATCGAGGGCCGCGTCGTTTCGCCGCTCTCGGTCAGCCCCGCGTCGTTGTTCCTGGGCGTGCTCGCGCCCGGCCAGAGGGTGACCAAACAATTGGTCGTCCGCGGCAAGCAGCCATTCAAGGTGGTCGGCGTCAAGTGCGCCGATGGCTGCTTTGAATTCAAGACTACCGCTGAGTCCCGCAACCTGCACTTCATCCCCGTGACGTACACCGCCAGCGGCACGCCAGGCAAAGTCGCCGAAACCATTGAGATTCAAACCGATCTTGGCAATGGCCTGTCCGCAGCTTGCGTGGCCACGGCGACCATCGCTCAGCCTTGACTATCTTCAAGTCCTTCATTTTTTTGTTCGCCGACCGCGTTTACAGGAAATGCAAGACAGGAAAATAAACCGACGGCTTGCCGCTTACTTTCGCCGCGAAGACTTTGCCAATTGATCGGCCGACACAAACGGCTTCGTTTCGCCGGTGTCAGCCGGCGTCTTGCTACCGCAGCCGGAACAGCCGCCTCCGCCGCAGCCGCCGGCTTTCTTGCGGACGACGATTTGCCAGCCGCGGTAGCTCAAGTAGCCCAGCGCCGCGACGACCAGCCCCATTGCCGCTAAGTCTTGCCAATTGAAATTCATGGCTCGGCTCCTGTCACGAAATTAGCCACATGCCGATTTGGTAAGTCAGCATGGCGCCGATGTAGGCCAGCGCGGTCATGTACACGAACGTGAATATCGGCCAGCGCCAACTGTTGGTCTCGCGCTTCATTACGACCAGCGTCGAGGCACACTGGGCACACAGCGCGAAGAAGACCATGATTGACAGTGCCACCGGCGTGTTGAATACCGGCCGCTCTGTCCCAGCCCACGTGGCGTTTCGAAGCGTGTCGCGCAGCGAGTCCGATTCCTCGTCTTCCTCCTCACCCAACTTGTAAATCACACCCAGCGTCGCGATCACGACTTCGCGGGCCGGGAACGACGCAATCGCCGCGCAGCCGATCCGCCAGTCCCATCCGAGCGGCCTAACCAGCGGCTCGACGCCGTGTCCCATCCAGCCCAAGAAACTGTTTTCCAGATATGCGCCTTCGATTTGATGTTCGACCTCTGCGAGCCGATCCGTTAGTTGCTGAAGTTCGGCACGCGCCGCGGTGACCTTCGCCGATTCAGGCAACGGGGTTTGTTGCGATGCGTCACCATCGGCCTCCGTGGTGGGCAGTCGCTGTTGCAAAGTGTCGATGCGGACCTGTAAGTCTGCTTGCTCAGAGACCAGCGACGGATCGAGGCTCGCCGCACTGTGCGGATAATATGCGGTCGCCCAGACGACGATGGTCACCGCGAAAATCAGCGTGCCGGCTCGCCGCACAAACGCCCAGCCGCGATCCAGCATGCGATGCACGACGATGCCCAAGCCGGGAATCTTGTAACTGGGCAACTCCATCACGAACGCAGGCGTGGCGCCTTTCAGAATTGTTTTCTTCAGTATCAGTGCCACAAAAATCGCCGTGACGATGCCGATCGCATACATGGCGAACATCGTCACACCCTGCAGCCCAATTCCGAGCGAAAATTCTCGGCCGCCCGCGCGAAAGGTGTAGCCGACAAGCAACGTTTTTGGAATGAACGCACCGATCAGCAGCGTGTACACCGGCAGCCGCGCACTGCAGCTCATCAGTGGCGCGATCAGGATCGTCACCAGCCGGTCGCGCGGATTTTCGATTACGCGGGCCGACATGATGCCGGGAATCGCACACGCGAATGACGACAACAGCGGGATAAACGACTTGCCGCTGAGCCCCACGCGCGACATCAGTTTGTCCATCAGATACGCGGCCCGCGCCATGTATCCGCAGTCCTCCAAAATGGCGATGAACAGAAACAACGTGAAGATCTGCGGCAGAAAGACAAGCACGCCGCCCACGCCTTCGATTACTCCTTTGACAACAAGCGAACGCAGCGCCCCTTCGGACATGTTGGCTTCGACCAAGCCGCTGAGCATGCCCTTCAACTCGTCGATGCCCCACGACGCCGGCTCGGCCACGTAGAAGACCGATTGAAATAGCAGCACCATTACGGCAATGAAAATGATCGTGCCCCAAAGCTTGTGGGTGAGCACGTGGTCGAGCTTGTCGCTGAGCGTGACTCGGCGCTGGGTTGGTCGCGTGACAACACCTTCGAGCACTTCCGCGACCCAGCGATAGCGCGACATCGCCTCCACCGCCGGCACCGGAAAGCCAGCCGCAGCGAGCCGTTGGCGTGCCGCCTTTACTTGATCGACCACTGCCGTGTTGATCCCCGGCATGTGTGAGCGCTCTAAATAACCGCTTGTGTCCAACAGCAACCGTTCCACCAAATAGCGCGGCAGCACTACCTCGCCTTCTCCTCGCTCGGTGGCTTCCAGCGTTGCCACCTCGCGCTGAAATTCATCAGGAAACGGGCTCTTCGGCGGCGTCACCGTTGTTTCGGCCGCCGCGGCCAACGTCGACTTCAATTCCGTTAAACCGACTTTGCGATTCGCTTGGATTTCGACAATCGGCACATGCAGTTGGCTGCGCAGCCGTTCGATGTTCAACGTCAGCCCCTTCTCGGCCGCGACGTCCACCATGTTCAGTGCCAACACCGTCGGACGCCCCAACTCCAACACTTGACTAACCAGATACAGATTCCGTTCGAGATTGCTGGCATCGACGATGCACAAGATCACGTCGGGACGATCGACGTCGTTGCGTCGCCCCAACAACACGTCGACCGCGATCATTTCGTCGGGCGAGCGCGGCGCCAGACTGTATGTGCCCGGCAAATCAACGACGGAAAACTGCCGGCCTTCAATATTCAGGCGGCCGACCTTTTTCTCGACCGTGACGCCCGGATAATTCCCCACACGCTGCCGCACGCCCGACAGTGCGTTGAACAGTGTCGACTTGCCCGTGTTCGGATTCCCGATCAAGGCAATGGTGGCCGTGCGTGTTTCAGTAATGATCGACATGCTGTGCCTAGTGGTAGCCGAACTTGTGAGAGTTCGGATTTCGTAGACTTCGCAAGGCGGCCGAAGTCTCACGACTTCGGCTACGTCGCGTGTTTGACTCGCTCGTTACAGCCGTTCGACTTCAATGCGCGCTGCTTCGGTCTTGCGGACACTGAGCCGATAACCCCGCAGTTCCAATTCCAGCGGATCGCCCAGCGGCGCGGTGCCGATCAGCGTGAACTCGACGCCCGGCGTCAGTCCCATCTCGAGCAAACGGATGCTGATGTCGTCGTCGCCTTCGATCTTCAAGACGCGGCCGTGCGAGCCAACCTTCAATTGAGCCAACGTGGTCACGCGAACTCTCCGGGACAAACCAACACGTTAAACACGTCGCACTCGCGGAAGCAAAGTTTGCTGCCCGACAATCGAATGATGCACGGGCTGCCCGATTGCACCATCTGAATCGTGACCCCACTGCGCAGCCCCATCTCTTCCAGCCGTTGCACTTCGTCAGGCTGGCCGACGAGCTCGCGGATCTCAGCCGTCTGGCCGGGAGCCAAGTACTTCAGTGGAATCAGGTCGTGCATTGCGTGCGTCCTGGAGATTCGCAGCGACTGGAATGAGACAGAGTCTCATTAAAGTCTGAATGATAAGCTCTGCCGGTCCGCTTAGCAACCGCCCTAGCCCCTTAGCGCGAGCACGGCTTTCACCGCCGCTAACCGTGTGCTACTCCAGCCGCTGGGCGCTTTTCTAGGCTTGTTGCCGGGTACCGCTTGCTCAGCCAATCCAATTGGTCGCGCTGTGGAAATTCCTCATACCAACCTTTGCGGCCCAGATTCAGCAGGCTCTGAAAATATTCCTCGAACATCAGCACGATGCGGTCCAGGGAGAAATTGTCGACGATCCACTGGCGGCAGACGGCGGGGTCGAGGCGGTGGATGTTACGGGCGGCCCATTCGAATTGCTCCATCGTGCGGCAGCGATAGCCGGTCACGCCGTGCAGGACCGTCTCCGTGAAACCGCCCCAGTCGGTACAGATCACCGGCGTGCCGCTGATCTGCGCTTCCAACGCGACGTTTCCGAACGGCTCGACATACTGCGTGGGGCAGAGAAACGCAGCCGCTTCGGCCATCAGCTTCCGCCGGCCCTCGATGTCCACCGGCGGCACGTAAGTGGCGTGCGGATTGTCTTTCAGGAATCGCGCGGGGTCGCCTTGCCCCACGATCTTGATCGGTCGCCCCACGCGCCGCGCCACGTCGATGGCGGTGGCCACTCCCTTGTCGTCGTTCAGCCGGCCCATGAATAGAAAATAGTCCTGCTTGTCCTGCGGCCGGAAGTCGAACATGTCCGGATCGAAGCAGTTGGGGATCACCACG
>JBGTKH010000550.1:0-12634 GCA_041744735.1 Pirellulaceae bacterium
AGGTGACAGCAGATGCGACGTTCGGCCTGTCGCTGCGATCGATTCTACCGGGCTGCGCCTGTGCGCTGCAATGCTCTGTCGGATGGGAGCAGGGCGATTCAGTTTTTCAAACTGCGGGCGCTGTACGACGGGCCTCCGAGCCCGTCGTTTTACGACTTAGTAACCGCGAAAAAATAACTTGATGAATTGGAAAAGTAGCGGCAGGGCGCAAGCCCTCCGGTTTGCGGCACCGGAGGGCTGGCGCCGTTCCGCTAATTCGACAAGTTATTTTTTCGCGGATCCTTAGGAGCGCCGACGGGCTCGGAGGCGCTCGGAGGCACGTCGTACAGCTACAAAACTCGCAATGTTACTGGGTTGCTGATACTCCAAGGTTTTGCAATGCACGGGCGGCGACGGCGAACAGGATGGTCGCTACCAGGAGTAACACGCCCAGCGTTTCCAATTGTTTTGTCGCGCTGCCGAACAACATGGCTTCGCGCAGCGGCTCGATGGCCAGGGTCAAGGGATTCCAGGCGGCGATGGCATTTAGCCACGAAGGCATCTGCTTGAACGGGACCAGCGCGGTACTGGTAAAGAAGATCGGCATGTTGGCCACGTGTACAAAGGCGGCCATGCTTTCTTGCGAGCGGGTTTGCAGAGCGATCCAGCACGACAAACAGCAGTAGCCGACGCCGAATAACCCGAGATACAAGATCGCCAGTAGCAGAGGGCCGAGCGGAAGTTGAAATCGCACGCCTAGCAAGACGGCGAGCACTGCGACCAGTATGGTTTGGACCAACAGCCGCGACACGTCGGCAGCCACCTTTCCCAGCAACAGCGCGGGGCGATTGGCGGGCGTGGAAAGCATCCGTTCGAGAAAACCCGTTTGCATATCGCGAATCAGCGCGATGCCCGATTGCGAGGCGCCAAGCAGCACCGTCATTCCGCAGACGCCCGGCAACAGGAATTCCAAATAGGTAACATCGGCCGGCAATTGTCCCAACGGAAAACGATGAAACAAAAAACCGAAGAACAACATCCAGATCATCGGCTGGACTAATGACAACAGCAACACGACCGGGCGCCGCGCGACGCTGAGCCACGTGCGATAGTACACCGCTCGGATCACAACCAGCGCGTTCACTTTCGTCTCCTTCCGCGGCCGGTGTGCTGTGGCGGCTCGTCTGAGGCCAGCGCTTGACCGGTGAGTTGGAAATACGCGGTCGACAAATTGGGCCGTTCGTGGCGATACGACGCTGCTTCCAATCCCGCAGCTTTCAAAATGGAGAGAATCGCGGCATCTAACTCCGGCCGTTCCTCTAAACGCAGCAGTGCCTGCGAGCCGCGCGGTTGCACGTGTTCGACACCGTCCAGCGCCCGCCAGTCGCGGCATAGCGCTTCCCAGTCTTGCGGCGGCCGTTCGAGCGTGATTTCCAGCGTCGTTCGGCCGTGCTGCGCGATCACCTCGCGCGGCGGTGCGTCCACGAGCACTTTCCCGTGACCGAGCAGCACCACGCGATCCGCATGTCGGGTGACTTCCTCCAAGTCGTGAGTGACGACCGCGACCGCCCGGCCGCCGCGCGCGTAGGCCTGCATTGTCTCCCATAGAAACGCTCGCCCTTGCGGATCGAGCCCGCTGGTCGGTTCGTCGAGCAATAGCAGTCGTGGTTCGGGAATCAGACCAATCGCAAGATGAAGCCGTTGCCGGAAGCCACCGGAGTATTCCGCGACGCGGCGCCGGCTGACTTCTGCTAATCCAAACGCTTCAATCAAGGCGGCAACGCACGCGCGCCGCTGTTTCCCTGTCAAACCGTACAAGGCACAATACAGAGCCAGTGTCTCGCTACCGGTCATTTCCGGGTCGAGGGCTTGCGGCTGCGAAACGTACGCAGCTTGAGCACGCACGTTCCGCGATTGCCGGATCGGATCCAGGTCCAACGTGCGGACATCACCCGCGTCGGGCCGCAGCAGTCCAAATAAAATCTTCAGCAACGTGGACTTTCCCGATCCGTTGGCGCCGATTAGCGCCGTGACTTCGCCGAAGTGCGCCGTGAAGTTGAGATCGCGAAGGGCGTGAACACCAGGCCGGAATGTTTTGACAAGGCCGGACGCCGAGGCTGCAACTCCGCGATGTGCCGTTGAGCCGCCCGCGCGATGTTCATCGGTTGTCGGCATACACGATCGTTCCCACGTGTTCGCCCCGCAAGGCCCGCTCGACCAATTCCGGTTCGCGCCCGTCGACAATCTGAAACTGTTTCACTAACCGGGCCGTCTGCAGCACGTCCAACATTACTGTATCAAACGGCAGCGTCGGCAGCTTGCGGCGCGCCAACTCGGCGGCGCTGATCTGGTCGATGAAAGCCGCGGACGAGTTCTTCTTCGGGTTCGCCGTGTATAGCCCCTTTACGTCTTTAACCAGCGTGACCGACTTGCAGCCAAAACATTCCGCCAGAATGAAACAGCCAGCGTCGGTGCGGTGGGGCGGGATGCGGCCGACGCTGGGCGGGTGTTCCCACAGCGAATACGGCGGCACGCCGTTGAAGATCACTCCCGGCACCGCATGGATGAACAGCGGCAGCAGGTGGCCGAACATTTCCGGCGGGATGGCCACCACGCCGTGCGGTGCCAACAGCGTTCCCAGGATGTGCGCATTGCCCAATGCATCGGCCATTGACAATTGCGCCAGCACGCCGGTGGGCAATCCCAAATCCAAGCCAATAGAAAACACGTGCCGGCTGCGGGCCCCGCCTCCAACGCCCAAAATGATCTTTTCCCGGCCGAGCAGCTTACCCAGCGTTTCGACCAACGGAGCGACAACGGCGTGTCCCGCTTCCAGAATCGACCGCCCGCCGATTTTTACCACGTGGACGTGCGGCAACATGCGGACGATCGGCGTCTGCCGGTCGGTGGACGCGATGACCTGCTTGTCGATCAGGCTCTCGCGCATGAGCATCGATTGAACGTGATGACGTTGGTCGGCGGCGTAATTCATGATGAGACTCTCGATTCCTTTAGGTTGTAGCCGAAGTCGCCAGACTTTGGCGTTTTTTGCGGAGCCGCCCAAAGTCTGGCGACTTCGGCTACGATTCAATCCGCGTATATGATCGTGCCCACGTTTTCGCCGTTCAGTGCGCGAGTCAAATTGCCTTCCTTCAGTCCGTTGATGACTTGGATCGAGCGGCGATGGACGGCGTGCTCCATCATTTCCAGCACGGCCCGCTCGACGACCACGTCCTCCAAATCCATCGCTTTCAGTTCCGCGAGCGTGATCTTGGGGATGAAGCGGGCGTGGCGGTCTTTCTTCGGATCGGCGGTGTACAGACCATCTTCGTCCTTCACGTAGATCATCGAACGGGCGGCGAAAACCTCGCTGATCAGATACGCGCCGGTGTCGGTGCGGTGGGGCGGAATGCGGCCGACCTCCGGGTTGCGTTGCCAGAACGTGTAGGGCGGCATGCCGAAGAAGACGGCCGCCTGGCGTTCGGCCAAGTACAGCGGCAACTGTGGAAATTGAGCCGGCTCAATGAACGGAATGCCTTCGCTGGCCAGCAAGTAATGCAGCATGCGGGCGTTTTGCATACTGACGAAAGTTCCCAGCACGCTGAGCACGCCGGTGGGCATGCCCAGTTCGATCCCCACGCTGTAAGCGTGCCGCGCCCGCGTGCCCGCTCCGGTGCCGATGATCATCTTGTGATGCGGCAGATTGCGTTTCACTTCGTCAATCAGCGGGAACACAGCTTTGCGCCCGCGGTCGATGAAGCTTTGCCCGCCAATCTTGATCACATTGGCATCGGGCAGAATCCGCACCGGCGTGGGCTCGGCGGTTTGGCGCAGCAGCGATTCGTCGGTAAGGTCGCCGTCCATCAACAGCGCGCCCAGTCCGGTGAGCAGTTCGTTGTCCACGGTCTCTTCCTTTCGGTTCACCTGTTGGTCGTTAACATCGAAACCCGACGCGTTAGCGAGGGATTTTTTCCGTTTCCCTCGCTTACGCGTCGGGTTTCGATGCACGGCTGTCCTGTCAAGTCACGATGCATCGCTATCCGCGCGAATCAATCGCGACGCCTTCCAACACATACGTCTCCTGCATCGCCAGCGGCTGCAGGAGATCGCCGAAACGATCGACGGCCCATGCGTGCAGTCGCTTCAGCACGTTTTGTTTGACTTTGGCGGACACCGAAACGCCGGCCAGTCCCTCCTTGGCTTGCCACGATTCGATGGACGCCAGCGGCGCGTGCTCGATTTGCCATCTGGCCGCCACGCGCGGATCGAGTAGCCGCGCACCGCGGGCGACACAATCGTCGAACAGGTCCCGGCGGTTTCGCTGACTGTCACGCCCCTCGATTCCCTCGTCCCGCAACAACACTCGCATTTGTCGCCGCATTTCGGCTTTGACACTATTTGGCTCGCGGCGGACGCGGCCCGTAATCAGCGCCGCGCCGCGCGCCGCCGCCACGCGAAATACCTCGCGGACCACATGCCCGCGATCCAGCAAATGCAACGTCCGCGAACTGAAAATCACGTCCGCAGAAGCGTCTGCCACAGGCCAACGCTGGTTCCCGTCGGCCTCGATTAACTGCGCCTCACGTTCATGCAGTTCGAATCGCTCGCGAAACACCTGCAACATGGCGCCTGACAGATCGAATCCCGCATAGCGTGGCACTGCCCGCAGCAAATGCTGGCCGATCTGTCCCGTGCCGGCTCCCACCTCCACCAGCAGACCATCCGGCGGATCGCCGGCCATCTGGATGATGGCGGCGGCGATCGCCAAACACGCGTCGTCGGGCAGTCCGGCACGTGCGTCAAATTGTTCGGCTTGCCGATCGAAGCTGATGGTCATGGACGATCACTTCCGCGTCCACTTGATTCCGTTGCCGAACACGATGCTGTTGCCGTCGGCCGTAACGCAAAACGAAAGCTGCTGGTTACGGCCGGCATTGTTGACCAGCGTCTGCGTGCCGGCAAACGCCAGCGGGTTCGTGTCTCCCGACACGCCTGCGGGCCACGAACCCGTGCCTTTGGCCCACCAAACCGGAGGCTCTGATTCGGGAGTAAACGTCAGATTGTACACCGTACCGTTCTGCACTTGTTGGATGGAGGCCACGTTGTTATCGCTGTCGCCCCAGTTGCCGCTCAAGTTGATCGGCGTCACCGCGGGTGAAAGCGGTTGCTGTGTCTTCGTCCAGCGGGTGCCGTCGGAAAACACGATCTCGGCGGCATTGTCGGTGACGTTGAACGTTTTCGTCGTCGTGGTACCGTTCGCCGTAAACGACATCGCGCCGGCCCACGGCAGGTTCATGAACGGATTTCCTAAGCCTTGGTTAAAGTTGCCGGCAACCGTTGTGCCGGCAATCCCCATCACTGTCAGGTTCCCATCGTCGTCGATTAACTCCACGGCCGGGCCGGTGGGGGCGAACCATTTTCCGGCCAGACTGACCGGCTTCGGCTTGGTGTTGACCATCGTCATCATACCGCGGTCTTCGTGCCGCAGGATATGACAGTGCAAGACCCACGAACCGTAGCCGTTGGCATTTTCGATCACATACAAATCGCTTCTGGGATCGTTATTGTTCTCCGGGGCCTGAACCGGAAAGTTCATCCAGGTTTTCATCTTCACGTAGCCGTGCGGCGGCAACAGGATCACGTCCCACCAATTTCCCGCGACCCATTTGAACGGCGAGTCGCTGTCGCTGAGGTTCTTCAACGTCCATTGCGGCCCGGTCGTATTGGCGTTGTAATTCACCTGCCCAATTTCTTCCACAAAGAACGGGCTGATGTGAATATGAAACGGGTGGTACATGTCTGAGTTATTGATCAGCAGCCACTCTTCCGCCGTCGTGGACTGCGGCTGGCTCGGCGCCGTGAGTCCGGTGACGTCGTTATAGCTCGGCACCTTTCCATTTAGTGCTTGTGAGTAATCGTAGTTGAACCCATTAGCTCCCAGGGATTTCACGGGAAGGTAATAAGCGGGATTTGTGATGAGCAGTTTTTCGCCCAGACCTGTACCAACTCTGTGCGTCCACAGGGTCTCGGCGGCATTGGGCGAGTAACTTCCCACATGGGGCTCGAGGTTCACGATCGAGCTTTGAATCAGTCTCGTCGAGTCCGGATTACCGACAAAGTCATCGGGGCTGAACTGGCGGCCGTTCAGCCAGAATTGCCTGAATTGCAGCAAGGTGCCGTTCGACGTGTTGACGTAGTCAAACGTAAATTGTCCACGGTCAAAAACGACCACCTGATGGCCGTCGAAGATGTCCGGCACGGGAGCCACGTAGCTGGGGATACCCGGTACGAGTTGACCATGTTTATTAAGGTTCCTCATCAGCGTCGTATTGGGATTGAAATTTTTCGTTGCCGGGCTGAGCAAGCTCAATCTCGCGTTTAGCGCAGCGTCGCTCGGCATGGTTGGTCCGGTGGGAGTGCCACTGATATCCAGCGACATCATAATACCCGCGCCGGCCGGCTGTCCAACGCCAGCCCCCATTGGCTGCCAGCCTGGGTCTGCCGGGAAATTCTGCGCGCGGATATTGGCTTTGACTCCGTTTGTGGCATTGTCCACTTGCCCATTGAGCAGTGGTGCCATCGATTGCGGAGCTGGACGATTCGCGTTGCCGTCCGCATCGACTGTGGCCCAAGGCTTCATAAGACCCATGTACTGTGTTCCTAGCGCATACGGGTCCGTCGTCATGGCGTTGGGGACTGGTGTTTGCTTGTTTCCCACCTGCTCCACAAACAAGTAAGCCGGTTGTCCCTTTGTCGTCGCTCCCTTGGTCAACGCATTATACCGCGCGGTAACAGCCTCCGCGCCGAAGGTGTTTGAATCGAATACCTGCGGGTAAAGCATTGCCAACGTTGATTGAGTCAAGAGTGGAAAGTTTTGATAGACATAGTATGGTCCTGACGTCGCGGCACTTTTATCGACTTGAATGAGCAGATCGTTTCGGTTTCCCGCGGCGCCAAAAGTTGGGCTGGAGGGGGAAATGTCCACCGCTTGCCACATCGTCACACCATCCACCGCAACTAATTTGACGGCGCCGGGAACTTTGACGCAGACGTTGATATATGAGGTGCTGAATTTCTTACTGCCGGGAGGAGGCTTGTAGTATAATTCGCCGTCAGCTTTGGTTTTGATGGTTAACAATTCACTTTCAAGATCTGGCGGTAACGTCGGGGGCGGCGGCAAAATCTTGCCGACCCAAAGGCAACCTGCGGCCCGGTGGTTTGCACCGGCAAAGACGAATCGCCAGCGTTCTAATTGTCCGGCCGGAAGTTTCAGTGTCGGCTGGAACTGTCCATTGACGGTGGGCAGCGGATTTCCCAGGTTCACGTTGGCCAGCGGCCCCTGGCCCGCGCCCTGTGGCGTGCCAAAATTCATCACGCCCTGCAACACCAGCACGCGATCATGGGTCTTGCTTTGGTCGTTATTCCAGAGCCCTGGCACGATGCTATCGGCGTCGTTGTTGGGCAGCATCACCAGCGTTCCGGCCATGCCGTTTTCGACTTGGGTGGCGGTCGAACCGTGCTTGTGCGAGTGGTACCAAAAGGTGCCGGGCATGTGATCGGCGGGAATTTTGTATTGGTAAGGCCGCACCCACCAACGGTTGATGGTGGGGACTAGCCGCTGCATTTCGGGCGCCAAGTCGCTGGGGTTAGTATCTTCAGGTAGAATCAGCAGCGTGACGTCGTCTTGTTTCGGGTCCACATGCAAGCCGTGGACGTGCAAGTTGGTGATATCAGCGTTGTTCGGAATGCTGATTTCGTGCGCCACGTGCTCGTTGATGTCGTCCGCCGCACCGGGGCCTGGACCTGTCTGCGGCTGATCCTCGAATAGATTTAGAGCCGGGTTGGACGCGCGATTCAGATAATTGTGCAGGTGTATTCTGACCAAATCGCCCGGGTGAAACACAAACGTTGGACCGGGGACGAGTGGCTTGGTGCCATCCTTTGTGTCCGGCGGTTCCAAACCGTAGGCGCGGACACTCACCTCGTCCGGCTCGCCGATCCCCGGAATCTTGATCGTACCAAACAAAACCGTCAGCGGGCTCACCAGCCTGCCATCGGCCGAGATTACCGCAGGCGGTTCTCTCAAGGCATCATCCTGCCCGACCGCCGCGGCAAGCGAGAACAGGAACATTACGGTCACAGCCGCGACACCGAACCCTTGGGCGCTTCGTGCCCGAATCCATGCTGACATCATGTTAACTTCTCCTCGATATAAGGGACGATCCAGAAGAAAGACTGTTCTATTCCGAACCCGATGCGAAAGGCGTTGAAACACGCTGGGCAAATTCGCTCAGCGCAACAACGCGCTGCGTTTCCACGAGTAACTGCCGCGTCGCCATGAACGGCTCGCGGCTGATGTTTTGCCAAACTATGCGGCCGCGCGGATCGATCAGGAACGTGCCATGCAGCGGCTTGTTCTCGCGCCGGTCGAAAGCGCCGAATTCGCGGAAGGTCCCAAGCTGCTGATCCGACACCAACAAAAATGGGATGGCGTCCCCCGCGCCGGCAATACGGAACGTATCTTTGAGCCCTTCGATGGAATCCGTGCTGACGGCGATCACCGTGATTCCGGCGCTCTCAAATTCCTCGCGCAACGGCGCAAACGTCTGCAGTTGTTCGATGCAATGTGGGCAGCCGGCACCCAGGTAGAACACCAGCACGACCGGCTTGCCGCGGAAAGTCTTGAGCGAGATCGATTTCCCATTGCGATCCGGCAGGACAAAGCTGGGGGCCTGAAGTGGTTCCCAATTCGTTGGCGCGCTGATAAACGCTTCATTAACTTTCCCAACCGATTGATTGCTCAACGCATGGCCCGTGTCCGCCACGTTCGCACCGCCGATCGTGACAAGTCGCGCAGTGGCGTTGGGCCGATCGTCGCGAGCGGCCGCAGCGCAGTTCGTCAGTTCGTCGAGATACAACTGCACTCGATATTCAAGCTGCCGGCTGGTGGTGTCGCGGCCAGGTTGGGCGGACAATTGCTGGGCCAACTGACGCATGGCCTGCAGTTGGGCGGCTAATCCCGAGGCGTCTTGCCGAGCAAAATGAGCTAAGCCTAAAGCATGCGTCCGACGAGCCTGAAGGTCGAGGTCCGCGGATGCGAGATAAACCGATGGGGCGAGCGTCAACAGTTCGTCCCACATCTGCAACTGAACCAACAAGTCCAGCAGCAGTCTTTGTCCAGTCGCCGTCGCGTTGGCCGGTTCTTTGAGCGGCGGCGGACGGGCACCGTGCCGCGACGTTGTGGCCACCGTGTCACCCGCCGGAGCACAGGCAGGCAATTCGATCAGTTGCTTGGCCAATACGACCGCCTCGTGAGTTCGCCCGACGCGCGCGAGCTGCGTGATAAGTTGCTCCATGTTCTCGACATAGCCGTCGACTTCACCCGGACACAGCCGCTGCTCGCGCATCCGCCGCTGGGCCACCGCCGCGGATGCTTGAAAGCACCGGAGTGCTTCGTCGTCTCGTGACAGCCGCGTGTACAGCCGGCCCGCCGCGGTTAACACCTGCGGCGCCGACGGCATCGAGCGCTGTATTTGTTCGGCCGAGGCCAAGGCGCGCTGCGGCTGGTCCTGCTGCCACAGCAGAATCCGATCATGATGAATTGGATGATCGGGCCGCTCGCGCAGCACTTGGTTGACCAACGCATCAACCGCCGCGGTATACGGGATCGGAATGCCCACGTCGTGGTTTTCTAAAAACTGTCGCACGAGAAACGCCGTTGCTTCCAAGTCGTCGGGATATTCCGTCGCGATGCGGTCGAGAGACTTCGTGAAATAAACGCGGCGGTCCGTTTCGCCCGTGCCTTCGTCCAAATAGTCGACCAGCGCCGTGATCCAGCGGCGTTCGCGCGCCGAGGCAGACGGCTGCAATCGCACCGCCTTCTGTGCGTAGTACGCCGCCAGCGGCCGATTTTCCGCGTTGGCCATCGCCAACCCCCACCAAGCCATCGCGCAATCCGGTTCAAGCCATGCCGCGTGAAAGAACGACCCATCGGCTTGCCGCACCTCGCCGCCATGCAACAACGCCACCGCCTGATTGAAATAGAGCTGTGTCAACTGCTGCTGACACGTGATTGGGAACTCGACGCGGCCGATGCCGTCGACAAGCCGTGGGACGCCGCGCGTGATCCGCGCGTCCTCTTGCACCCCGGCCAACTCCGCCCCATCCGTTCCCGCCGGCAACGAAATGCTCAAGACTACCCACAGCCCGACGATGTAAAGTAAGGACTTCACGAATGACACTCCTCGGATCTGAATTGGAGCGTGCTCACAAGCAAATACTTTGCAAATATGATTTATGAGTGGACACGTTCATACCCTCTGTATATAGCGTTGTCAAGCAGCGCCGGTGTTTATTGGTGGAACGGATGATACTGATAAAGAGGCCGCTTCGCCAGTCGCTCGTCTGTCGCGCGAAACCGTATCAGATTCAGGGCCGGTCGAGATCGGCGGCCAGTCGGCGCATTGCTTCGGCGGTGGAGATGGTGGGGACGTAGCCGAAGTCGTCGCGCGCCCGTTGGATATTGAAGTGATGGTGTTTGGCCAGTTGGGCGGCGAGGAAGCGGGTCATGCGGGGTTCGTTGGTGAGACGCAGCAGGCGGTAGGTGGCCTCGAGCGCGGCGCCGAGGCGCCAGGCGGCTCGGAAGGAGATGGACTTAGTCACGGGCGGCAGTTTGGCCAGGGCCAGGATTTCGTTGATCCATTGCCAGCAGTTGACCGGTTCGCCTTGGCTGATGAAGTAGGCGCGGCCACAGACCGGCGATCCGGTGGCGAGCGCGGCGGCGGCTTGAAGATGAGCGGCGGCGGCGTTCTCGACATAGATCATGTCGATCAGGTTCGTGCCGTCGCCGACTCGCCGCAATTTGCCCTGCGACGCGCGGGCCAAGAGCCGCGGAATCAGGTGCTCGTCGCGCGAGCCCCATATGAGATGCGGACGCAGAGCACATGTCAGCAGTCCGTCGTGGCCGTTGGCCGCCAGCACGTGTTGCTCGGCGAGCGCTTTGGTGTGCGGGTAGTGGCACAGCCAGCGCGTGGGATACGGCGCCGATTCGTCGACGCCTTCCTGATCGCCTCCGTCGAACGTGACGCTGGGGCTGCTGGTGTAGACCAGCCGCGGCACGCCGTGTTTGCGGCAGCCCGTTACAACGTTCATCGTGCCCAGCGTGTTGATGCCGTAGTAATGATCCCACGGTCCCCAGATGCCCGCGACGCCCGCGGTGTGATACACGACGTCGATTCCTTCACAAGCCGCGGCGACACCGGCTACATCACGCAGATCGCCTTGGATCGACTCGACGCCGAGCGTGACAAGTTGCGGATAAACGCCGCGCGAGAATGCTCGCACCCGGTCACCGCGGGCGACAAGCTGTTCGACGATGTAGAGGCCGAGAAACCCTCCGGCCCCAGTGACCAGTGCGTTCAAGGTTGTTTCTTGACGGCCTCGCGCAGACGTTCGAGTTCCTTTTGCTCTGCGTCCGAAAGTGCCTTCTTCTCTTCGGGCGGCTGGCCGGCGGACTTTTCGATGGAGCGTTTTAGATCGTCGAAAGTCAACGGGGCCGGTTCCTTTGCAGGTTCCTTGGCGGGTTGGGGAGCAGCGGGCTCGACGACCAGCGAAATCGGCTCCGCGCTAGGTTCCGGTGCTGGAGTTGCGGCCGCGACCGGCGGCGGTGCAGTCGCGGCGGTTCGTTCGGCGAGCATCGTGGCCGGCAACTCGAAGCCCATGTAGCCGTCGCGGCCGAACGCGGCCAGTGGCAATGCGAGCCGCAAATCATTGGATCGATCTGCGGGAATTTCAAATACGAGCACGTCTTTAACGACTTCGCCGGGCTTGATCTCCAGGCTGCTTTGACGACCTGTTGCTGGTGCTTTAGAGGCCGGGACCAATGCGGATTGGCGGCCGGCACTGTCGAACAACAGTGCGGCGATATCGTCGGTTGCCGGCGAATTGCCGTTCCAACTTGTATAAGTCAATGCGTCCATCGACGATGCGTTGGTGATTTGCATTTCCACAAACAGGAATTGAGGCTGTGCGGCGTCGCTCGAATTCGACGATGGTCCGCCCGCGGGATCCGTGCTGAGCCATGCTGACAAGACCTGCAGACGCATGATGTTCTTCAAACCGGCCACGGTCCGCGGCGCTTCGTACCATTTGCTGATCGATTTACTGACTTCGGCCAGAGCGGGACTTGGCACCAGCGCAGCGTCGCTCTTGGCACTCTCACCTTCGCTCGACTGCGGCACGTTCTGTAATGACGCGGGCTGGGCGGTCGCGCCACTAGGTTGCCCGAGTTCGAGATCGCCGGCAGCGGCCGCGGCCAATTCAGGGTCGATGGCATCGATGGTCGCGTTGTCGGCGACTTGTTGATCGCCGGAACTTTCACGCGTGGAGTTCGAGAAGCTGATCGCCGCGCCAATGGCGACGCCGAGCACGATGCAAACGGCGGCACCGACTCCGAGGATGACTGCCATATTCGGTCCGCGACGCCGAGAACGCAGGGCGCTGTGTTCGCCGCTGTCAGAAACCGGCCGATGTGACGTGGCAATTCCGCTCTGCTTCGCCGGCACAGCAATGCCGACCGGGATGCCGACGGGGATCTGAGCCGGCGCACCTCGTGGTGGTGGCGGCGTGGCAACGGCCGGTGGCGTTGCAACTGGAT
>JBGTKH010000551.1:0-5299 GCA_041744735.1 Pirellulaceae bacterium
GCCGCCGAGGATCGTGCCGACTGCCAACAGCAACACGCCGGCCTGAATCGTCTGGTACGTGAAGCGGCTGAGCGACTCGATCGCCGCGCGGTTAGTAGAGCGGAAGCAAAAATACAAGAGCGTGATATTGGCGATTCCCAAGGCCAGCGCGAACGCGGCGTAGCTGAGCGTGATCGTCATCACGTGGGCGACCAGCCAGAAGTTGCTCCGCAGCACCGGCTCCAACGGCCGCACGCTGGGATCGAGAATCGCCGGACAGTTGTCGGCCAGCACCAGCGCGACGGTGGACACTGTGGCGGCGGCGGTGAGGATGTACTTACGGCGGTAAATCAACTCGAAGATCAGTCCCAACAACGCCACACCCGCGCCGACGTAGATCACCGACTCGTACATGTTCGAGACCGGCGGGCGCCCCGCGATCGCGATCCGCATCGCAAAGCCGACCAGCAGCGCCGTCAAACCCGCGCCGTAGGCTGTCATCGCGGCAACGTATAGCGACGTCCATTTTGTTCCCAGGTGCAACAGCATTCCGATCAGCGCCGCCAGCACCAACGCCCACGCAATACGAAACGGCGTCCAGTGGTTGTAAGTAACCTCCAGCGCCATCAGCCTCGCCGCGGGATATTCGCCCAACTGCGGCCCAAGCGACTTCAGAGCCGTCAGCAATTCCCCGCTCGTCTGGTTGAACTCTGCCGCATCGTTATCGCGAAACGCATCTCGGGCATGTCGTAGCAGGCGCTGCACCGCGCGCAGTTTTCCGCTCGGGTCGTTCGCGTCGTCGAATTGCGTGAGCATCAAATGGCCCAGCGGCATCCACTCGGCAGACTCGCTACGGGCGATCGGCAAGACTTCCGCCGTGCGCCCCATCCGCTGATTCTGATACGCCCACAATCGACCGGCTAACTCCAGGCCCTTCTGTTCCAGTTCGGTCAATTCCGCCTCGGCGTCGCTTAACTCCGCCAACTTCGTTGCCCACACGCCGAATGAAAGCGCACGTTCGCTGCGCGCGTCGTTGACCTTCGCCGCGTTCAGTTGCGCCGGCGAAACGTACTTCTGATCTTTCGGTAAACCCAGCGCCGTGCGCAGCTCGAGAAAATCAATTCGCAACAGCGGCGCGTGGTCCCACTTGTCGGCCTGGTGCAAATGAAAGTAGCCCGGCTGCCAGTCCGTGACCAGCAACATCTGGTCTCGCTGCGGATGATCCCAACCTTGCCAGTCGAATAACATGGACAGATAGAGCTCCGTCGGATCGAGCCGCCGGCCCGTTTCCGCATCGTGAAAGCCGACCCGGTTGCTGATCAGCCGCAGCGTCTCCCAAGCCAGCGTGTCCAGCGGCTTGTGACGACCGCCGTTCTGCACCGGCAGCTCGCGCCATTGGTCCCATTGAAAGGCCACGTCCTGCGTTTCCGCGGCAATTGAGGCTGTCGCGGCCAAGTGAAGCATCACGAAAACAGCCGCGGCGCGCCGCATGGCCGACTTCCTCCCTGCGGAAGGTGATTCATAATCATGGACGGCCAAATCATGACTCGTCAAACTGGTCCGCAGGTAGAACATGATCGCGATGCCCATGCAGATCATCAGGCTGCCGGCGTATTTGAGGACTCGGCCGGGATCGTGCGCGACGCTGAAGACGGCAGCCTCGTGCCCGTGTCCGTCGTCGTTGAAACTGGACTGATAGATCGTGAACCGGCCGTGTGTGAGCGGCTCGTTCATCGAGATACGATGTTGCTGGTCCACCCGTCGAACATCATCGACCACCTGCACTTCGCTGATGATCGCTGCGTCACCCGCGCCGCCGGGATTCTGTTGGCGGCGAAAATCTACCAGCTTCAACAAAAATCCCAACGGCATCTGCCCGTAACCATAACGCACGCGCAGCGGACCCTGCGGTGTGTCGATCGTGTTAAACCCAAGGCCGGCACCGTTACGTTGCAGCCATACTTGGCGCGTGACGCCGCCGGCGATGATCTCGACGAGCGCCGCTGGCTGAAGCTCGTCCTGCTTCCGCGCCGTCGCTTTTGCCGGTTCAAACGAGATCTTCCTCGTGGCCCGCGGCATGTATTCAGCGATCGACAATTCAAAATTGCCGTGGAGTGTGATGCGATCGCCGCTGGAGATTTCGCCGAGAGACGTGAAGCGGCCTTCGGTGCATACTCGACCGTGAAGCTTACCATCGCTCGTTTGCAGCAACTCGACGCCCGCGGAAGGCGTGACGGCCGGATGAAGGTAAGTAAACTTGACGGGACAAACGCGGCCGTACACAGCGTCCATGTTCAACAGCGGTTCCTTGGCAAACGCCGTCTGCCGCATCGGCGCAGGTTCGCCCGGCACGTGGACCCGCAGTTCGACCATTGGGTTTTTCGGCTGGTCGCCGCCTGTTGTGAACTGCCCCATTCGATCCGGCCGAGCGTTGGGCAAGTATGTTGAGATTTCAACCGAGGCACCCGTGTCACCCAGCGTGATCCGCCCGCCGATGTTGTCGTGCACTGGCACACGCTCGACGGTGTCCTTGTAGTACATCAACAGCAGTCCGCTCTCGCCCAACTCGTCGGTGGGCGGCGAGACGAAATCGTCGAGCATGCGGTCTGTCGTCGCGCGTTGTAGTTGCAGCCGAATCGGGCCAACCAACAGCGCGTCGCCGAACTGTTCGTCTGCCAGATAGTGATCGGCGATGGCCGCTCCGTCCGGCCCTGTCACTTTGAATTTGACGAGTGGCCCGCCGGCCTGCATATCGCCAGCGATCCACTCTTCGACCGGCGCGGCGTGGCGGATGAAACGCAAGACGCGAGCCCGCACGCCATCGACTTCACCGATATCCAGCGTCTTGCCCGCGCGCCAATCGCCCGGCCCCGCCTCGAATGTGAATTCGTACGGCGGCTCGCCCGGCCGGTCGGCCCACACCGCCGTGATCTGGCTGAGTCGCGGCAGCGTCAGGCTGGTAACGGTTTCGCCTTCCGCCAGCGACACGCGCCCCTCGATGCCGCCAAGAAACGATTGCATCGATCCGGCCAACAAAATCAGCAGCCCCGCGTGCGTGACCACGAACCCCGTCTGTTGCTTCTTCCATGGAAAGCGGATTGCCGCGGCACAAAAGCTGTTCACGCCCAAGAGAAACAACAAACCCAGAAACCAGTAACTGTCGTAGACGTACCAATGCAAATACGCCATTCCATGCTTCGTCTCCAAAATCGTGGCCACCGCCAGCACGCATGCGAGCACCACGATCAGGACAACTGCTAGCTTCAGCGATGCCAGAAAGTGGAAGACTGAGCCGAGTTGCCCGTGGACCTTGGAATCGTTGACTACGGAATCGGTGGAGTCGTTCATGAGTGCACTCTCGCCCGCGAAAAGACCTGTGAAAGAGATGGAGCGGGCGGACGGTCTCCACCGAATCGGCCGAACAGCCGCCGCGCTGCGGGAGAATACTAAGCGACGTTGACGATTACAACATCGCTTTCCGCCAAGCGCGTAGGAACTTGCGTGCCCCTCGACACGGATTCGCTGGCACCGTTATCATGCGGCGACGGGGCAAATGTACGGAATCCAGAGTTGTCGATTCAGGAGACTCGTTATGCAGCGCTTGTTCAGTGGATGTTTTCTTGCCGTGATGCTGTTAGCCGGATGCGGCACGAGTTCCGAGCCGGTCGTGAAACCGGCGGCTTCGGACAACGATGCGCATGCCGGTTCGCCCGCGACGGTAACTCCCGAGGCTTCTCCGCACGGCGGCGCACCTGGCGACAACGGTGGCGGCATTCGTGACGTTGCCGGTGAAACGGGCGGCGCTGTCCAACTCGACAAAATCACATTAACGGCGCCGGACGGTTGGCAGCGAAACCAAGCCGGCTCGCAATTTGTGTTGGCAGAGTTTGCTCTTCCGAAAGCCGAGGGCGACGACGCTGACGGCCGATTAACCGTGAGCGTGGCCGGTGGAAGCATTGAAGCCAACGTCGACCGCTGGAAAACCCAATTTGGCGGCAAGCCCGAGAAAGAATCGCAGCAACAATTCGAAGCCGGCGGACTGCAGATCACGGTGGTCGATTTCGGCGGCGAATTCAACGACCAGCGAGGCCCGTTCGCTCCCGCCGCCATACGCCCCGGCTACCGCATGCTCGCCGCGATCATTCCCGTCGACGGCGAACTGCACTTCATCAAAGCCACCGGCCCCGAGAAGACCATCGCCGCTAACGCGGAAAAGTTCAACGCGTTTGTACGCTCGGTGCGAAAAAAATGAAGCCTCAAATGCGAAGGCTTCCCAAGGCTGCCTCGAGCGTATCGAGCAGCCGCCGTACATGTCCCAGACGTGGCGCGCCGCCTTCGGGCAAGCATTGGACCACGTTCAACAGGTCGCACGTGTCGAGGAACAGCAACGGCTTGGGCTGCGCAATTAATTGAGCCACTACAACCGCTATGGCAGGCATTTCTCGTGTCGCTCCTCGTCGTATGCGGCGAGCAACGAACGCGCTGCCTCATATTCACCAAGGAGTTCGCATCGCGAATCCTCAGACCAGCCGTTCTCTTCAAGCCAGGCATCCAAGATAGCCGGGTCCACCACGGTACCATCCAAGTACGACTGGATGGTGAAGTCGTTCCAGCGCTTCCGGTCATCGGGCTGAAGAATGGCGCGATTGCCCGATGCAGAGAAAGTTCTTAATCGGCGAGTGGCCTCGGGCGACAGGTATTGTTCCAACATGACACGTTTCCGCGCGAGCTTTGTTTCCACGTTCATCCCCTCGCCCGCCGGTGTCACGAATCGCGACTGAAACTCAGCAAGAATGAAATTGTACTCGTTTTCTGTAATCTCCCGTTTTTCGAGTGGTACAATCGTCGAAACGTACAGTTTATTTGGACCCTTCGTACTAAGCAACAATACGACTGCCGGCCGATGGCCTTTGGCTGAGCAGGAGAAGGGGAAGCTGTGGGAACTACGCACCGTAACCTGATCGAGTCGCCGCTCGACCTCGAAGTCCTTCTTCCAACCATCGTCAAGTCTCTCCTCGACTCGCTTTAGCAACTCTTCGAGATCTTCGCTCGCGCCATGTATTGTCAACTCGTTTAGCGATCCCATGTTCACTTCTCGACTTGCTATCTTCGAGTGTCGCTTGCTCTTGAAATCCAAAAACGCAGTGTCTTTGATCCTCCCCTTCACTCTACGAACTGCCTGAGGTGGTGACCAAAATCCGGGCGCGCCCAGGGCTTAGTTTTGACCGGGTTGATTGGTTTCGAATTGAATTGGCGTTTGGTAGCCGATGCTGGAATGCTTTCGCTCGCGGTTGTAGTAAGCGAAGTACTCAGCCAGTTC
>JBGTKH010000552.1:0-14864 GCA_041744735.1 Pirellulaceae bacterium
TGGCCTTGCGCGCCGCCGCCACGGAAATCCACCACGTGCGGCCGCCCGCGCCGTCCAGCGACCGCCTCGGCCGCAGCAATCCCCATGCAGAAACCGGACACGTCTCTCGCAGGGCCAACTCCTCACGCATGGTCCGCGGCCTGTTCAACAACCCGTTGAACCCGCCGGGCGTCGTCCGGCTGTTCAACCTCATCCCCTTCGGTTAGGCTATCCAGTTGTGAACGTCCGTCCCGTCACCCGGCGGGTTAACTCTCTTCGTTCGGCAATAACATCGCTCATCCGATTGGAATCTCATCGTGGCGAATCGTGACGACATCGAAATCCACTTTCGGATGAATGGCGACGTAGGCTTCGCTGCAAAGCGTCTTATTCATGCACTCGATGATATCGAAGGCCCGTTGTATGAATGTGACCGCCGTGATGTTGACCAACTCGCGGAGCGCCTTGAATTGCCATCCTATCTGCGCGATGCGTGCTTAGAACGACTTCGCCACCACCGTCATCGCCGTTTTCTGATCACCGAAGCTCGTCCCGGCTCATTGGAAATCGTCGGCTTGGTTGCGGGGGTTGTACTCTTCGTGCTCCACAGCACGGTCGGGGAAGCATTTCGGGATGGATTCTCACAGACGAATGCCTACGCGAAGCTCATGGAGTATTTCCGCGATACGACAGATCAGCGGCTATACGCTCTCGGTGAAACATTTCGTCGTTATTTCGCGTCAAAGAAGCACAAGGATGTAACTGTGCGCGTGATTCAATCTGATGGCAATTCTCCGGGGCGAATTGAAATTGAAATACCGTCAGAGCGAATGCCCTCGCGCAAGCAAATTGCAACGATTGGCGAGCAACTGCGAAGGATCGAACACAATCAGGAATTATAGGCGTGCGTTTAGGCGTAACCATGCTACTTGTCATGGTAAGTGTTCGCTTAGAGCCGATCGGGGCAAACCGTAAGGTCCCCGGTCGGCTCGCTTTAAGATTGCCGAACAAAGCGGTGAACCCGAGCGGCGGATGACGCGGGTTTTGAAATCAAACGGTCTTGGCCGCCGCCGGGTTACCTTGGGCGTTCTGTGGGCAAAGTGTTGGAGCAACTTAGCATTGGCCAAGCCTTACCTACACGAGCGTCAAACCGAGTACTGGACCAGTCGTGGGATTGAGGATTACTTTCTGGATGCTGGCTTTGAGGTGGTCACCTTTCCAATCACGCAGCGAAGCGAACGACAAGTCCCATTCGATTTCGTGTTTCTTGACGGCGGCACATCGAAGATGTTCGGCATTCAATACAAGCCGCTCTACCAAAATGGTGGCGACCATTGGCCGCTTACAAAACACCAACACGAACAACTGCAAGATTTCAGCGATTGGGGCTACTACGGCCTATCTGAAATGCGAGAGGGGGGCGATCATCGCGTTGCTCTCCACCAAAGCGTTTTCGTCGCGGTCGACTTTCCTTACCAGGAAACAGTCACGAAACAGGACTTCAATGGAAAATACTATCGCTGGGGCGGCTTCTTCGATAATCTGAAAAAATGTCGCGTGGGTCGACTCGTACAGAATCGCAAAGATGTTGAATCGGCCTTACGTCCGCTTGAACGCAACAATATCGTTGAGATCGATGAACATATGGTTGATGTGTTTGTGGCAAATCTGACAAAGAAACGAATGCTGCACTTGGACGGTCGCGTCAACCGGTAACAGCCCACAGAACTAGTAAGGATTTGACTTCGCGAGTCTTCGAGCCGAAGCTCAAATCATTTGTTCAAGAAGCCCGGCTGAAGTGAGTCGGCGGCTGACTATGGGAAACGCTTCGTCCCAGCCGCTTTAGCCGCGGGGTTGCCTTCGGGCGGGCGGGGTGGACCTGTTAGGCGACTCGAATGACGTGGCACTGCTGCGGAGTCCTCGGAGAAGCAGTGCGGATCGGCGAGACGACGTCGATGGTCGAGTGCTCCCCGCGTCGAATGGTGAAGGCGTTCGTATCCGATGCGATGCTCGTCTTCGAAAACGGCGGTAACGACTTGGTCCATGAGGATCTCCTCGTGTCCTATTGTTTCAGCCGCACGTCCTTGAACTCGACCACCATCGGCGGACCGGCGTGAATTTGCAGGGCGAGAATGCCGCTGGCCGCGCTGCCCTTCGGGTCGTTATCGGTTACGTCGACCGTTTGCAGGCCGTTCAGGTAATGCACGATGTGGTTCCCCTTGGCGATGATCACGTAGTCGTTCCAGTCGGACTTTTTGTACGTGCTGCCGATCGCTGCTTTGTCGCCGAGCGAACCGACGACTTGCGGCTTGCCGTCTTCGCCGATGACCACCTTCTCGCCGACGTTGCACAAATAGCCGCGGCCCTTTTCGTGATACAGAAAGCCAACCTTGCCCGGCGTGTTTTCCACTTCGGCCTGATAGCCGGACACGACCCACTTGTTTTCGTCCGTCTCGTTAAACGGCAGATGCTTGGCGCGGTACTGGATGCCCGAGTTACCGTGGTCGATGCGGAACGACAGCCGCAGTTCGAAATCGCCTAGCGTGCCGCCTTTCCAAATCAGAAACGTGTTGCCCTTGGCCGGGTTTTCTTTGGTCGTCTCGCCGCGCACGACCCCGTCCTGAATCGACCACAGCCGCAGATCGCCGTCCCAACCGGACAAGTCCGTGCCGTTGAAAAGCTGCACCATCCCCGATGGTTCGGGCGGCGCGGTCGGCTTGGGAACGGCTTGATCTTCGGCCAGTACAGCGGCGGCTAACGTGGCCAGTAAACAAATGGACGCGGCCATTGAGTGCAATTTCAGCGACATGATTTTTCTCCTCTTGGGTGTAAGTTCACGTTGATTGTAATCGGGGAAAGACGTTCCAACCACCAAGCATTCTACAAAATCATGGTGGGTAAGATCATGGGCAGCCAAGAACGGCCGTACCCATCCAGCAGATTTTATGAATTAGCGGCCGGGCCGAGTTGCCCGACGACGGGCAGCGGTAGAAGCTGCGCGACTTGCTCGACGCTGGTCAGCGTCGTTGTCGTCGGCGATTCGCGAATCGGCCACGCGGCCAGGGCACCGGCCAAAAGCGCAAGCGATGCGAGGGCGGCGAAGTGACTTGCGCTCGGCCCAGCGGTGATTTGACCGGTGATGTGTGCCGGCTCGACCACACGAGCCAGGCCAGCGGATTTTGACGCCTGCTGTCCGATCTGCTGTTCGGCGTCAGCCAGTTGCTGCTGGCATTTCGTATAGGTTTCGTTTAGTTTCGCGAAAGTTTTCGCCGCGATAGCGGTCGTTGCGCGATCGCCGTCGGTCACTGACGGAGATACGCCTGACTCAGGCAGGCTGTGTGCTAATCCACGCGACACGTTTTGCGGCTCATTCAAGTCGAAGGTTGCACCATCGCGATGTTCATCAGAGAGGTATCGCGGCGTGTGCTCCAGTCGCTCGCGAAACTGCTCGATACTCCAGTCCACGTCCTGTACTTCCGGGTGCGCTGGGGTGCGGCTAGCGATGATGAGTTGCCGCTGTTGTGTGAGTGCGGAGAGTTGTTGTTGCAGGTCGAGCCACGCCGGATTAGCGGTCGGGCGAGCGTAATCCCATTCCGCACGCATCTGCCCGTTGTCGGAATTGAGATCATTTTGTCCAAGTGCTTTGAAGTGCTGCTCCAAAAACGTGTCGAGCGTGTTTCGAGCTTGTGCCGCTTGCTGCCGCAATTCCGCCAGCCGGCCAAAGGCGGTCGCATCTTCGCTCGTCGCATCAGCCGAGTGGGACGCGCCGTTGTAAGCGTCGGCAAACCGCCGAGCGATCTGATCGGCAGCGGCCAACGACTGCCCTTTGCTCGGGCTCACGTGGTAAACCGTGAATTGAGTCTCCGACTTCGAATGGCCACTCACGATGTCGGCGAGTCCGGCCTCGTCGCCCACGTCGTTGAGACGGTAAGCCAGCATTGTTTCGGCCCGGTAACCGACCGTCGCAGGCCGCCATACGACCATACCAACGGCGAACACGGCCAGCGATACGATGATAAAAACGTAGGTGCGCATTCCGAACAGGCGGGAAGATTTCCTCAGTAACAAGGCTGGCCGTTCAGATTTCGCTTTTGGCATGAGCAAACTCGCGGCGATGCGGGAATCGGGCGCGGCATGCGCGCAGACTACCGTTTATCCCTATCGACACGCGAACCGCGAGAGCTTGAGGTCAGTTCATCGGTTAACCGCGACGCAACGGGTTAAAGGAATGCTGCCACATGCGCAGCGGACTTCACTTTTCGGTTCGCGCTAGTCACAATGGACCAAGTCGTGCATTTACCGACTCGGCCTGGACTTCTTTCAGGGAATCGAAATCATGAAGATTCGCATGGTTTGTTGTTCGGTGGTGGTGGCGCTAATGTCGCTGGCCGGGACGCCGTTTGTGCTTGCTCAATTCGGCCCCGACGTTGAGCCGCCGCCGCTACTGCCGCGGCCATCACCCAGTCCGTTTGGGCGAGAGTCGGCGCCCGAGGCGCCTGCTCCGCCCGATGCTGTGGCGGAAGAACCGGTGGAAGACGCGCGGCCTCCCGCCGAACCGGTCGATCCGCGGCAGATTCGTCTGCATTTGATGGACGGCTCGATCATCACCGGCGAATTGTCAGTCGACGACATCAAAGTGCAAACGGAGTTCGGCCTGCTGACGGTCCCGGTCGAACGTATTCGCAGCTTCACGCCCGGATTGGACAGCTATCCGCAGATCGCGGCGCAGATCGCCGGGCTGGTCGAGAATCTCGGTTCCGACGATTACCCGGCGCGCGAGCAGGCTCATAAGGATTTGTCGCGCATGGGAGTGAAAATCCTCCGCTCGCTGGAACCGTATCGCAACGACGACAACGCCGAACGCAAACGGCACGTGCTGGAGGTGATCAAGGAACTTGAAGAGTTGCTGGCGGAAGAGGCGGAGTTCGACGAGCCCACCGAAAAACCATGGATTCACGGCGATACGCTGGTCACCGATCAATTCACGATCGTCGGCAAGATTGTTCAAGACACATTCCAAGTCAGCAGCAAGTATGGATCGCTGAACGTGATGCTCGCCGATGTGCAAATGGCCGATAAGGCCGGCGGCGCGAAACAGCCGATCCAAAAGCGGCTGACGGTGGAAGGCGCGCACCTGGCTCAAAAAAGTTTCAAATCGTCCGGCATTCGCGTCGAACGAGGCGACAAAATCGAAGTCCAGGCCGACGGCCAAATCATCATGACACCGTGGGGCGAGGAATACATGTCGTCACCCGACGGCGGTGAAATGTACGGCTGGTACGCCAATCAAATCCTCGCTGGGGCACTAGTTGCCAAGATCGGCAACAGCGGGCCGGTCATCAAGATCGGCAGCCGCAGCACGTTCGTCGCCAAAGCGTCCGGCGTATTGCAATTCGCCATCGGCATGTCCCCCGACTTCGCCAACGAGGGCTACGCCTTTCCGGGCCAATACAACCTGCGTATCAAGGTTGAGCCGCAGTGACGACGGCCCAAATCGCTTGGCGCACGCTGGTTCTGGTTTTTGTGGCGTAAGCTTCCAGCTTGCGTCTTTCCTGGTGCCGCGAATGGCAAGCAGGATGCTTACCCCACTCTTGACTTTAACTGGGTTTTTGCAGATTCAGCTACGACTGTGCGTCACGGCCCAGTCGGCAATTCGACGCACGTCAAATCGCCGGCGGCGTTGCGGCAGTAGACTCGGTTGGCCGTCAGGACGGGGACAGTCCAGCACAACCCGTCGAGGACTTGGGCGCGGGCGATTTCGCGATATGCTTCGGGCGTGGCTTCGGCGAGTATCAGTTGGCCGTCGTCGCTAAAGATCAGCAGCTTGCCGTCGGCCACCAGCAGCGAACCGCAGCCGAACCCGCGCTGGCTCCAAGCGACTGCGCCCGTTTGAAAATTCATGCAGACCAGTTTGACGTTGCGCGACGAGTGCGAATTGCCGTCCATGCCGTACAGGTGTCCTTGCCACAGCACGCTGTTGTTGAAGTGGTTGCTCATGTCGCCGTTCTCATACACGGCCGAAAGTTTTCCGCCGGCCAGCCGCACCAGCGAGCAGCCGCGGTTGTAGCCGGTGGAAACGAAAATCGTGTCGCCCGACACAATCGGCGTGGTAGAATTGGTCGCGAAGCTGGTCTCCCACGCGTATCGATCGACTTCACTGCCATCGCCGGCACGCACCACCAACAGATCATCGTTGTTCAGCACAGCAATCAATGGCTCGCCGCTATGCTCGAAGGCCGTCGGCGTACCGTAGCCGGGACGATATTTGGCCGTTTGCCAGAGCCGCTCGCCGGATGTTTTGTCGAACGCCACGGTGCGGCCGGCATCGACAATCAGCATCTCCTTCAAGACCAGCGGCGAACACGTGAAGCCCCACTGCGGCATCTTTACGCCCAGTTCGTACTGTAACTCTTTCGACCAACGAATCGCGCCGTCGGCCGCGTCGAAACAGAACAAGTGTCCTTCGCGGCTGAGCGTATAAACGCGGTCTCCGTCGACTGTCGGCGTCGCACCGGGGCCGCCGTCGTGCAAGTTGTCGACCAGTTCACAATCGTACGAATATTGCCACAGCGGCTCGCCGGTGTCGGCATTCAAACAGTACACGGTGTCTCGACCGTCCCGATGTCCCATTGTGAACAGCCGGCCGTTTGCAATGCTCACCGCACTGAAGCCGGTGCCGACTTTTGTTTCCCAGATCTTTTGCAAACCTTCCTGCGGCCAGTTCGTCGACCAGCCCCTTTCGCGCGAGATGCCGTCGCCCTGCGGCCCGCGCCAATGCGGCCAGTAAGCTTCAGACCGCGGTTGTGTAACTGCTGCAGCACTCGACTCGCCGGGGGACTGTCCTTGACCGCGCGATGCAACTTCAGGTATCGCGTCGGCGGCGCGTGGCACATCGCTGCGCGCACAGCCAGCCCATACGGAAGACACCAGCGCGAACACGGTGAAACATCGAATCACAAGTACCGCTCCTCATCGAACTCTGTTCTTAATCCGTGACCGCCCTGAATCCGTGGGGCATAGAATTGACGCCCCACGGATTCAGCACGACCACGGAATGCATCGACACAATATCTGTGCGGCCTATTCCCGCACGCGTTTAGCTGGCCAGTGCCGCTCGGGTTCTTGCGACCAACTGGTTGTCGCGTTCGCCCGAGCCGCGCAGTTTGAAAACGCTGGCGGCCAAGTAGCGGTCGCGCCAGGCGGGCGACAGGCTGTAGTAATCTTCGAGCACGGCGGAACTGAATTTGTAATCGTGCGAGTCGATTCCTTTGGTGAACACCAACACGCGAGCCGCATCGATTAGCGCCGTCGAATCGCCGCCTTGCTGCAAGTACGACATCACTTGCCGCGCGGCGTTCATTGGGTCGCGACTTACGGCCGAGAAAATCTGACCGATGGCTTCTTCGCCGGACGCCTTCGACTCGGCGGGAGCCAGTTGGTCGATGCGGAAATCGCCCACTTGGCCGCGGCCGCGCATGGCTTCGCGGAACAGTGGCAGAAAGGCGGCGTTTTGCAGCAGCAGCATGCGGCGAGTGTCGTCGTTGCCGCTGGCGTCGTAGGCGAATCGCATCGCGTTGCTGGTCGTCACCGTGTGCAGCGATACGATGCCAGGCTGGCGCACCAGTAACTCACCTGCCTCGACCAACTGCGCGTCCCAAATCGATTGAGGCGACACGCCGCGATTGAGCAGCTCGACCACTTTGTCACACGCGTCTTGATACGTCCCGTCGCGCAGCGTCGCCAGCATTTCGCCGGTCGCACCGTCGTCGATCTTGCCGTCGAGCCAATCGGCGCGGATCGCTTTCGAACGAGCCACGTTCTGCCGCCACGGCAGATCCGGCTCGCCGTCGCGCTTGGCCGGGTTGTCTGCTTCGTGCATCAGCAGCGCGTAGGCCAGCGACCGCAGCACCGGCTCGGCGTAACGCCAGCCGATGCATTGCAGCGTCCGCCAACTATTGGCCACGAAGATCGCTTTGTGCCCGATCGAACGGAAATCTCGCGCACCGTAGCGGAAGAACAATTCGTAGACGTCGTTCGCTCCGGCCGTGCGCGCCATACCGGCCACGGCGGCATCGACAGCCGGCTCGTCCCAGTTGTCCATCGCCGAGACGAACGCGTCGCGGGCTTTGCGCGCGGAGGGCACTGCCGATTCATCGACCGGCGACATCGTCCAATTCCCTTCGCTCACGTCCTGCGCCTGCGCCGACTTGAAATAATCCAGCGCCCAGAAGATCGGCAGCCACCGATGTTCAGCCGGCGACGACACGCTGGCCAAATGCGCCGAGTTCACCACCAGCACCGCGTGAAACTTGAAACCGACTTGCGGACGCGGCTGCACGTTTCGCACGCCGGCCAACAACAGCGCCGCCAGCACCTCACGATAGGAAACGCCGCGGCGAATGCGATCCGCCATTTCCTCCAGCAACCGGTCGCGCGGCGTGTCTTCCAACAGCCGCACCAGCGGTTCGATGTCGGACTGGAACTGAACCACCGTCGGATCCAGCTGCGTTTCGGCCGCTGCGACCGGCGGCAACTGCCGCAAGAACGCCAAGTCGCCAAGCCCCGCCAGCGCACCGCCAGCCACCGACAACTTCAAAAAATCCCGCCTTGTTGATTCGTAGTTCATCTTTTCCACTCCCCGTGCCTGTAACATAATGAACGTCGCACAGCCGGTCATTATAACAAAATGAAAGAAGAAAATGTCCAACCCGCTCCGAAACATCCCGTCCGTGAATGAACTGCTGGAAAGTCCGCCACTGCGGAAGCTGGTGGACCGCGTCAGCCGCAATGTGGTCGTGTCCGGCGTGCGTTCTTTCCTCGACAATATGCGCAGCGAAGTGCAAACCGCTGCGTCGGAGATCAAACTGCCCACCGCGACCGATTTGGCCGAGCGGATTGCCGAATGGATCGTGGCCGAAGAGCAGCCGCCGTTGCGCCCGGTGATCAACGCGACGGGTGTCTTGCTGCACACAGGTTTGGGCCGCGCGCCGCTGGCCGACGAGGCGGTGCAGGCCATCGTCGAAGTGGCGGGCGGCTACGCCAGTTTGGAAGTAGACTTGGAAACCGGCGAACGATCGCAGCGCGTGCGGGCCGTCGAAAAACTGTTGCGCGAACTCACGGGTGCTCAGGCCGCGGTCGTCGTGAACAACAACGCCGCGGCGACGCTGCTGACGCTGACCGCTTTGGCGTATGGCCGTGAAGTGATTGCGTCGCGCGGCCAGTTGATCGAGATCGGCGGCAGCTTTCGTTTGCCGGATGTGATGACCTCCAGCGGCGCCCGGCTGCACGAAGTGGGCACGACGAACAAGACGCGCATCGGCGACTTTGAATCGGCGATCAACGATCAAACTGCAGCCTTGATGCGCGTGCATACCAGCAACTACGTGATCGTCGGCTTTACCGAACAGCCGACGCTGGAAGAACTGGTCGCGCTCGGCCGCAAGCGCGAGCTGCCGGTGATCGACGACATCGGCTCCGGCGCACTGATCGACTTCCGCAAATACGGACTGACCGACGAACCGGTCGCGGCCGACAGCATTCAAGCCGGCGCCGACGTGGTGCTGTTCAGCGGCGACAAGCTTTTGGGCGGCCCGCAGTGCGGCATCATCGTCGGCCGCAAGCCGATCATTCAAAAGATCGCCAAACATCCGATGATGCGGGCCCTGCGCGTGGACAAGATCACCCTAGCAGCGCTGGCCGCGACGCTGCGGTTGTACCGCGACGTGGCTCAGGCCGAACGCTCGGTCCCGCTGCTCTCGCTGCTGAGCACGCCGATCGAGAACCTCAAGAACCGTGCCGAGCGGCTGGCCCCGCAACTGGCCGCCGCGCCGGCAGTCGCCGAAGCAGTGCCGGTGGAAGACGAAGCATTCCTGGGCGGCGGATCGCTGCCCACGCAGCGGATTGTTACTTGGTGCGTTGCGCTGAAGCCGGCAAAGGGTAGCGTGCAGACTTTGGCCCGCGCGCTACGCACGGGAACGCGGGCGGTCTTCGGCCGCGTCCAGCAGGATCGGCTGCTGCTTGATCTGCGCAGCGTTCTGCCGGGTCAGGACATGCAGATCGTCGAATCAATTCAGACGCTTGACGCGGACGCCGACAAACCAGCGCCGGTAAGCGCGTAGCCCTCAACCACTCGCATGAGGGATTACATTCACGCCCATATATGGCCACAATAGTCGCTTGTGACGAATGTTAGTAATGTTCCGCCTAAGCATCAGATCGCAGCCGATTTTCTCGCTCGTGCGTGCTCGCAGATACGGATCGTGCAAATTACAATCGGTTGACAAGAGTACGTCACCTCACCTCGTTAGGATTCTAGTCGATTGAGTCGCAGCGCCTTTCATCTTGTGATTCGCGGCATCTTGCTTCTGGCAGGGTCGCTGCTGCTGGCCGATTCGACGTCGGCCCAATGCGTTGTGCCGCGCGAACATCATCCCTGGGGACGTTTTGGTCTGGGTTCGTGGAAGCAAGTGCGCGTGCTGACGGAAACGCTGGACAGCAGCGGAAACGTGGTCAACACAACCACTACCGAAACCAAAACCACGCTGATCGACGTCGATGACCAGAGCTACACGTTGGAGTTGGAAGTAACGGTGGAAGTCGCCGGCAAGCGATTCAGCGCGCAGCCGCAAATTGTGCGACAAGGTTTTAACGGTCAGAGCGACGGATATGCGGTGACTTACAAATCGATCGGCCCAGGTATCGTTACGATAGACGGACAGAGAATCCCCAGCGAAGTTCGGCAGATCACGATCAACGGCGGAGACAGCAAGCGAGTGAGCACCGTTTATTACTCGGATCAGGTGGACCCCTATGTGCTGAAGCGCGATACAACGTCGACGGATGCCGCCGGGCAAGTCACGCAGTTCCAAACACAGGTGGACGTGATGGCCGTCAACATGCCTTACAAAGTGTTGACGGAGATTAAGACCGCGTCGCACGTGAAGACCATCCACAAGCGCGAAAAGGGGAGCACGATAACGCTGGAAGTGCATTGCGCGGACGTGCCCGGCGGAGTCGTTTCGCATTCCTCAAAAGAACTCGACGAGACGGGCCATTTGATACGCCGCAGCACGCTGGAACTGATCGACTACGCCGGCTTTGATGACGCGGAAGATCCCGAAGTGGGGCGCCGCCGGCTTTTCAATCGCCTGCGTTCTCGCAAACCGCCACGCTAATCAATCTTGGCCACGACGATCGTCCGGTCGTCCGACGGTGGTTGAGCATCGGTGAACTTGTCGAGCGCAGAGAGAATCGCGGCGATCACTTCATTGGCGTCATTGCGGCATTGGCTCAACACGCGATCAAGTTGCGAGATGCCGAACATCTTTCCATCCGCATTCGCTGCTTCCGTAATACCGTCTGTGTAAAGGACGATCTGATCGGCAGGCTGAAGCTGATGGACGGCGTCTTCGTACGATTGACCGGCGGTAACGCCCAGAGGCAGGCCCCGGGCGCCGTCGAGCGAGGTCACCGAACCGTGGGCACATGGTTTCACGCGCGGCGGGTTATGTCCCGCGGAAGAATAGGTGAGCGTAAGTGTTGCCGGATCGTAGACGCCGTAGAACGCCGTGATGAATCCGCCCATGTCGCTGGAGTAGCGTTTGGTCAGGTGCCCGTTCAGAAACTTGAGCATTTCGCCGGGCGAATCCGAATTGCCGGGATACATGTGCGCGATGCTGTGCGTAACGGCCATCATCACCGCGGCCGGCGTGCCGTGTCCGCTGACGTCGGCAATCAGGAGGCCCCACTTCCCAGCGGCCAAAGGAAAGAAATCGTAATAATCGCCACCCGCACGCTGCGACGTTTGATAGTGCGTGGCCAGATTCATCGTCGGAATATCGGGTAACTGAGTCGGCAGCAGCGTTCGCTGGATATAACCGACGACTTGCATTTCATGGTCGACCATTTCGTAGGCCTCGCGCACTTGATCGGCCAACACCAGATTCTGCGTGGCTCGGCCAAACAAGTTCGACGTCCACAGCAGCTCGGGCAATTGCTCGCGGTCGAACGCGTCGGGCTCGGCGCGAGTAATCACGACCATGTTCTGCGCGATCCCCTCGTCGAACAGCGGAAGTGCGATCAGTGACCGCTGGCCGGAAAGGTATTCAAACGTGGGATCGTCATCCGCGATCTGCAGATCGTCAATGATCCGCGGCTGGTCCGCATACAACAATTCGCCGAGCAACCCGCCGTCTAAGATCGGTAGCCGCTCGGACTGCGTCCAAGGATTGACGTGGTCCTCCCAGCCGCTGAATCGCGTGATGCGATATTTCGGCGGATCGAGTCCGCGGCGGCTCAGCGAAATCCGCCGGTCGGTCGGCATGATTCGCTGCATACGAGTGGCGTAAGCGGCGACCATCGCCTGCGGATCGCGCTGCCGGCTCATCTCGCGCATCAACGACACGATCTCGGTCAGCCGCTGCTGCCAGCCGGGACGAGTTCTCGCTCGACGCTTTGTCTTGGACATGACTTCTCTCGTGATCAACGAGGCGAAGCGACCTGATTCAATACACCTTGATGGTCTTTCCGCAGCCGCGCGTCAAGTGGCAAACGCCAACGGGTCGGGAGTCTTTTTCCATTTTGTCGATTGGGACCACACTGCGGACTTTGTACGACGGGCCTCCGAGCCGGTCGATTAACGACTTAGGTGCATCGACGGGCTCGGAGGCCCGTCATACATCTTGTGCAGCTTCAATTCATGAACGGCCCTGCGACGCGTCTGGGTAGTGGTATATTTTCGTAGCCGAACTTGCCAAAAGTTCGGAAGTTTTGGCAACTTCCGCTACAAATTAGGCCACTACCCGCGTCTCCGGCAAGTTGTCAATCCGGCGTCAGGTCGCCATAATGCGGGATCAAACCACTTCCGCAATTCAGACTCACTAGCCCACCAACTCAACATGGACGACAAACTCAGATATTCCGCGATCACTTTTGACGACGTGCTGCTGGAACCACGATTCAGCGACGTCGTGCCGGCCAACGTGGATGTCACCACGACGCTGACCAAGACCATCCGGCTGAACATCCCGCTGCTCAGCTCCCCGATGGACACGGTGACCGAAAGCGCGATGGCCATTGCGCTGGCCAAAGTCGGCGGCCTGGGCGTGATTCACAAGAACATGTCCATTCAGTCTCAAACCGAAGAGGTTTACAAAGTTAAACGCAGCGCCAACGGCATCATCGTGGACCCGATAACGCTGCTGCCCGACGCCACGGCCGCTCGGGCTCGCGAACTGATGGAACAGCACAACGTGTCCGGCGTGCCCATCACCGAGCCGTCCGGCCGTTTGGTGGGCATTCTCACCCGTCGGGATCTGAGATTTCTGGAAAAAACGGATTTGCCGGTTGCGCGGGTTATGACGAAGGAAAACCTTGTAACGGCTACGGGAAACGTATCGCTTGAAGAGGCTGAGAAGATTTTAACGGCTAAAAAGGTGGAGAAACTTTTGCTGGTTGACGATTCTTACAATCTGACCGGCTTAATCACGATCAAAGACATCGACATGATGAAGCGGTTCCCCAACGCCTGCAAGGACAGGCTGGGTAGGCTGCGGGTCGGAGCGGCGGTCGGAGTGTTGGACTATGATCGGTCGCAAAGCCTTATCGAAAAAGGAGTTGATGTACTTGTCGTAGACAGCGCCCACGGCCATTCGGCCAATGTCATCGAGACGGTGAAGGAGATCAAACGGCGCTGGGATATTCAGGTTGTCGCGGGCAACGTGGCAACCGGGGAAGGATGCAGGGATTTGATTGCGGCAGGGGCCGACGCGGTGAAGGTTGGGATTGGTCCCGGATCGATTTGTACAACGCGAGTGATTTCCGGCGTGGGCGTGCCGCAGATCACCGCCATTTACCAAGCGGCCAAAGCCGCCAAGGAGACCGGCACGCCCATCATCGCCGATGGCGGCATTCGTTATTCGGGAGACATCACGAAGGCGATTGCGGCCGGGGCTAGCTGTGTGATGATCGGCGGGTTGTTCGCCGGATTGGCGGAGAGCCCTGGCAAGACAATTTTGTACCAAGGCCGCACCTTCAAGGTGTACCGAGGTATGGGTTCGTTGGGAGCGATGGTGAAAGGTTCCAGTGAACGCTATCGCCAGGCAGGTGCGGAGTCAACGTCCGACAAACTGGTTCCCGAAGGCGTCGAAGGGCGAGTCCCGTTCAAGGGTCCGCTGGCCGACTTCGCGTACCAATTGGTGGGCGGCTTGAAGGCCGGCATGGGCTATTGCGGCACGCGGACGATTAAGGAGTTGCGTACGGATGCGCGATTCCTCCAAGTTTCAGCGGCGAGTGTAAGAGAAAGTCACCCCCATGACATCGCGATTACGCAGGAAGCACCGAATTACAGCCCCGAATATCCCACCGGTGAAGGAAACTAAATTCACAAGTAAGACGGACGCCTTCGTCCGTCCAGTCCGTCCACAACTAGCTCGTGACGGGTCAGCGACGGACGTGGGCGACCGTTGTACGACCGTTCGCTCGTTCGTAGCCGGCGGAGTGCTCGCCCTCGTCAGCCTCTCTCAGGTTTTCCAAACGGCATGGGCTGTCGAACTTCAGCCGCCGCGACAATTGAGTTCGCTCAACTCGCCGGCGAATTCGGCGCCGCTGCAATGGCGCTCTCGTGGAACGACGCCGACCAGTTCGGCGCAATATTCGACGACGGCTCGCAGTCCGCAGATGCGCAACGTGGCTCAACTGTCACGGCTCGATCCGTTCGCCGATCCTTTCGGCGAACGACGCAGTTCGACACTGGCGCAGAACCAGCCGGCCCCATCGCCGCCGATGTCGCTCGAGCCGCCGGTGCCGATGCCGGACAGCGCCCAGCCGATGCCGATGCCGCTCACACCGCGATTGGGCGAATCGCAGCCGCGCAGCGCGGCGCCGAT
>JBGTKH010000553.1:0-7773 GCA_041744735.1 Pirellulaceae bacterium
AACGAGTGCGTCGTGCGGTCGATGTCGATCCACACTTCGCTACCGACGTCGGCGTCGAAGCTGTACACGTCCACGTCGCGCGGCGCATTGATCAGGCCATGCACTTCGAAGCCTAGCCGCAGATTGTCGTCGCCGGCTTTCTCATGGGGCGCCAGGGCACCCAAAAACTGGGCGCTGTCGATCGTGGCGTTGGTGCCCGGCGGATCGGCATCCGCCAGTTCCGCTTCTCGGATCATGTCCACGTTGCGGTCGTGACTGAACTGGTCCAACGTCACCCCGTCCCAGTCGCCCGAAATGGCCAAGCTGCTGACCAAGTCATAACCGATCAGATCGAAGACGCGCTTGTCGATCAGCGTCAAATCTTGCCGCAGACCCTGAGGGGCAAGAACGGGGTCCATCATTCCCAAAAAGACGCCGCTAATAAGAATGTCATCCTTGAAGTGACTCGCTTGATTGCCGTCGCCGGTGAACGTGCCGGTGGCCATCGGAATATCGCCCGGCCGTAAACCGGGAACCGGAATGCCGGTGGGATCGAACCTGCCGCCGTCGAAGGTCACGGCCACGCGCGCCGGATCAAGAATGCGTTGGGCGAACGTAAAATCTGGATTGCGGTTGGCCCCCGGCGCCACGCGGAACAGGTCCAACGGATTAAGCATGATGTCACGAGATGGACCGAACGGCGGCGGTCCAAAGAATTGCCCCCGGTCCACGTCGTCCGTGCTGCTGACAAATCCCAGAATATGCCCGATCTCGTGGACGATGATGGCGATAAAATCGAGCTGATTAGCGCCGATCCCATCGCCACGGTTGAAGTCGAAGATGGGCAGGAACCCCGTGGCAAACGTCATGCTGCCATCGATGTTTTCGTTCGGATCGAAAGCCGAGGTCACCGTCGGCAACTGCGACGCCGGGATGCCCAGCGCCTTGGCATTGGCCGTGGCGATTTGCATCGACGAGCTGACCGTGTACGGATTATTCGGATCGCTGGGCAAGGCCGTCTGCAACTGCGAAAAGCTGGGCAGTTGATTGACGATCGACTCGTGCGACCGCGCGTCTTGGGCCATCAAGTTGCGAATTTGGTCGAAGTTGAACGTTGCAAATTCAGGAATGGCACCACCCAGGACGTTCGGAGGCAAAGCCCCCAATTCCGCGTCGATCGTAATGGTGATCGGATCTTCGATAATCGATTCCCAAATACCGGCTCCAATTTGGAACGCGGCCAGGGCGGCGGGGAAGAGTTGAATGATGGGGCCAAAGTTCAAGTCGATCTTGAAACTGCCCTGCGGGTTGGCGCGGGCCGGCGTGCCTTCATTCATCGTGTCGGTTTGTGGCCGGCCCAACGGATCGACGCCGGCGCCGACGCTCGTGTCGAAGGCCGACGTCAACACCACCGGGAAGCCCGGCTGACCGACCACCTGCACCGCGCCGCCGATACGGTCGGTGATGTCCAGCGGCCGGCCCGTGGCGGTAAGGCCCGCGTTGGTTCCCAGGAACTTCACCACCAGGCTTTCATTCGACTTGCTCTCCAGCCGCAAGCCGCCGTACGTGTGGAAGTCGGGCACGTAAACCGTGCCCGCGACCACGTGCACTATGTCGGTGTCGTCCCAGACGCTCTGCGTGGTCAGCGTCTGTCCGCGGACCTTCATGCCGTTGATGGTATTGTTCGACAGGCGATTCAATCGCACCAGCGGCCCTTGGTTGTCGCCAAACTGGGTGAACTGGTCGACAGGCTGCTTGGTCGTCAGATCGGTGCGCACCGAACGTCCATACACCGTCTTCCCCTCGTCGACGATGTGGACGTGGTTCAGGGCGTTTGGGTTGACGTTGATGGCCGCGCCGAAATTGTTGCGGATGATGTTGTTGATGATGATCGGCTGCGCGCCGCGAATGAAGATCGTGCCGTCGTCGTTGAAGCCGCGGCCGAAACGGTCAGGCGAGGTTTGCACGTTCTGAGCGTCCAAACCGCTGGCGTTGAATTCGAACAGGCTGTTGGTGATTCGCGCGCCGACCGCCTGATGCACTTCGAGCACGTTGAAGGCCGCAAAGTTGCCTTCGATCTTGGCGTTGCCGCCGCCATAGGCAAACACGGCATTGTCGATGCTGGCACTGGTCGAATGGCCGACGAAGATGCCGCCCCAATCGCCCGGCGCCGGTGCCAACGTGTCATTGTTGGTATCGAACGTGTTCCCCGCGCCGAAGCGGTCGTCGCGGATCGACGTGAAAATCACCTCGCGGCCGTCGCGGCCTTCGGCGATGAACTGCGCACCGAACGTGGTCTCGATGCGGGCAAAGCGCGACTTGACGACGATACCCGGGTCCAACGACAAACGCGCGTCCTGCCGCGGGCGCAATTGCGTGACGGGCATGACCAACTGGCCGCCCGCCGTTTTGCCGGTGTCGGTAAACGTCGTGCTGGTGCCGTTGATGCTGGCCACCAACTCAAACGGCCCGCCATTGAAGCTGCGATAGATGCGCCGGCCCACAAAGTCGCCGCCGACCGTGGGCAACTGAACCAAACGAATCGTGCTGTTGGCGGCCGTCAAGTTCACATTGGCAGTGTTGTTCGAGGGCAATCCGGCGTTGCCATTGCTATCGACGAACACGACCTTATAGCTATAAGCGCCTGGAATTAGCGTTCCGCCGGGCAAGGCCTGGAAGTTGACCAGCGTGACCGGCGGCGGGACCGATTCGCGCAGTGCGCCGCCCGCCGTGCCGCTGACTTGCAAATTCTCCGTGATCACGTGCACGATGCTCGTGTCGTCGAGGCGCCCCGGCACCGTCAACGACCTGATCTGGTTGCCGGCCGGAGTTAGAATTCGCACAAACAGACCGTTAATCGAGTTCCGGTCGAGCGTGTTGCTGTCGATGTCCGGACCGATGCGCACGATGTCGGAAGTGAACGCACCCGACAATTGCGAGCGCGGTTCGTGGAAGTTTGACTCTTCAAAGCTGTTCGGGTCGGCCGACATGGCCGCGTCGGCACTGCGCGAAATGATGTTGAACGAAACGGTCGGCCGCGACTCGACCATGTGGATCGGGTTGATCACTTGCGAGACCGAGCCGATGTCGACAATCCCACCGCCGAATCGCATGTCGGCGTGGTTCACGTAGTTTAAGAAGATCCCCTGCCGTTCGTAGTCAAAGCGCCCGTCCGCACGATCCAAGTCGTTGCGGAACACAATACCGCCGTAATCGCCCGACCGGGGCGTCTGCGGCAGTGGGTTGGTGTCGGTGCCGATCGACTGATCGTCGTACGAGGTGAAGAAGACGCTGCCGCGTTCGATGTTGCCGCTGGCATCCACGACTCGCACACCGGTGCTATCCAACAGGAATGGAGTGCCCAAGACTTGCAGCGCGCCGCTGTTGCGGTCCACCGTGGACGACGAACTGCCCACGCCGATGCTGGCGCGCCGCAGCTTGAACACGGTGCCGGCGTCGACCATCACGGTGACGCCCAGCGGCACTTCCAACGTGGCGCCGTCGCCCAGCCGCTGGCTGCCCGTGCCCAGGAAACCGATTTCGTAAGCGAACGCGTCGGCCTCGGTCGCCAGCCTACCGTCCGTGCCGCCGTTGCCGACGATGCGCACAATGTCGCCCGGCATCACCGACGAGAAAACGTTGTTCGGGTCCGAGATGCTGGCGATGTTATTGAACGGACGAGCCAGCGAGCCATCCACAACGGCCAGCAAATTCGGCTGCGAACCGCTCAAGTTGGGTCCCGCCGCCTTGTCGACGAACACCGTCTTGCCGAGGAATTCCAAACCGCGGAAGTTGACGCTCAAGCTCACGCGCCGCTCGTTGGCGAGCGTGATGGACGTGCCCGTCGCAGTGGCCGTCACGTTGAAACCGTCCGAAGCCACCGTCCGTTCCGTGTTAATCATGGCCGCGATATCGCCGGCCAATTGTGCGGCGGTCCGGCCGTTGACGTCGATCCGCAAGTTGCCGCTGCCGACCACGCCATTGTTGTCGAATTCAAAACGCCGCGTGGCTCCGTTCTGTCCGACGACCGTGAAAATGGAAGCGTCCGCAAACGCGCTGCCGTTCTCGGTCACCTGCACAACGCGGTTCAGCGGCGTCGTGCGGAACCAGAAGTTGTACACGCCGCCCGGCACGCCGTCCGCGTCGCCGTCGAATGCCGTCGGAGTTGCCACGATCGGCCGCACGATGTTGTCGGGCCGGACCGATCCGGCGATCTTCGGCGGAGTGCCGCCGTCGGTGAGGTCAAGATCTTGCAGAATGTCCGTGGCCAGGACGTTCTGCCGGAAATTCAGCCGCAGGTCGTATTTTCCTTGGCTGGTGCCGAAGAATCCGGAGTCTTCGATCGTGGGATCGTACTGGTCGTTGCCGCTGGCGCTGACGCCGATGAAGTAGGTGCCGGGCTGCAGCTCAAGCTCAATGAATGAATCTTTGCTGAAGTAATCGTCGTTCTGCGCGATCAATTGCCGCACCGGATTGCCCGTCAGCGGATCGATCAGCACGTTGCCCGACGCATCGCGGGCCTCGCGGTACAAACGCAGCATCGGGTTCAGCAAGCTCGCGTCGGGCTGCTGTCGCTCGGCGAATACCTCGGCCGTGAAGATGCCGGGTTGCCCCGGCACGATGTCGAATCGGTATAGATCGATGTCCTTGCTCTCGTTGCGATGCAAGTGCTGGCCGTGCACGATGTCGTGGTCGCCGGGGAAGATCGGCTCCAACCGCTGGCCGAAATCCAAAGCAGCTTGGCCCGTAAGCGGATTCGTGCGCGTGTCGCCTTGCACCGTAATCGGCGCCAGTTCGTCCGAGAAGCCTATCCCCAGTAGATGCCCGATTTGTGCCATCGCTTCCTGGAACCAGCTCTCGCTGCCCGGCAATTCGGCGGCGCCGAAGCTGTCATCCCAGGTCTCGGCGTTGTCCATGATTGCCGTGGGGCGGTTGAATGTCGTGGGCAGGCCCTGGGTGAACAACCCCAAAAAGCCACCCGGTCCCTGCGACGCCAATGGGAACCGGGGATCAAGCGGGCTACTGATAATGGCGCGCAAGTCACCGGTAACGATCTGCCAACCCAAATCCGCTGTTTCGATAAATCGAATGCCTAAATATTGCTCGTACAGCGTGAAGATTTCGCGCGCCCGCTGTTTCTGCGCAGCGGTGATCACGTTATTCAACGGGTTGCCGAACGGGTCTAAGCCGTACACCGTTGGGAAATGATAGAACTGCGCCGTGATGCCCGCGGTCGAATCGGCCGGCGCGAGCAAATGATCCTGAACGTTGATGTCGCGGTGGCCCGGTTCATCGCTGGAGCCCGGCAGGCTGAGCGTAAAGATCTGCGGATCGATATCGGCGGACAGGATGGCGCTGGTTGCTCGCCGTTGCGCGTCCGCACCAAGCTGGAATCCGAAATTCGCACCAATATTAGTGGCCGTCGCGAAACTGGAACCAGGGTCGGCAAACGCGCCGAATGTCTGCGGCGGCAAGGGCGCATTCTCGCTCGTGCCAATGCGCAGTCGGAAGGTCGCCGCGCCGATCGGCGTTTGCTTTTCGATCGTCCGTTCGCCGCTGCCCACCGCTGTCAAGGCGACAGGAGTACCACCGACGGCCAGCGAAAGTTGGAACGTGTCGCGCGTCCGGTTGATGACGAAGTAGTCCGTGTTCGCGAAAAGTCCGCCGGGCAGTGCTTGTGTGCTGGAGACACGTACGCGGTCGCCGTTGGCAAATAAGTTGTCGGGGCTATTCACGACGCCGGTCGTTGTGGTCACCGAGAACGTCGTTTTGTATTTCAGTTGGTCCAGCGGGGCGGCGAAGGTCAGCACGGCCCGGTCGAGTGCCGGGTCGTACGAGACGCTGGTCGGATTGAACGGCACGCCGTTATCCGTGTTGCGCGCCGTGTCGTTGGTGGCGATGAGCTGATAGAACTTCGGATTCGTTGCGGACGCAGGATTGAGATCGTCGTTGTTAAAGTAGACTTCGACTTTGTCGCGGGCCTGCAGCAGCTTGCCCGTGGCGTCGCGAGATGTCGGTTGCGGTACGACGGCGATAACTTGCGCACCCAGATTCAATTCGAATTGCAGCTTGAAGTCGCTGCCGTTGTCCACGCCGTTGTCCGAAGGATCGTTCAGCGGCACGCCGTCCGCGTTGCGCAGCGGAGTCGACCCGGTGCCAAACACGTCAATCCGGTAACGCTCGTCGGGCAGCGTTTCGGCGAACCGCACAATGACTTCATTCGGCACGTCGCCCAGTCCGATGAAACCCGGGGTGATGACGATGTCGTTGGCTCCGCCCAGCGTTAACGTCGTGGTGGCTGAGGCCGTCGCCGCAATGTTCGTGGCCGGATTGCCCGTGGCGATCGATGCGACCACCAGATTGCGAGCAGCGGTGTTGTTATTAATCGCGTCGACCAAACCCTGCGCCGTGGTCTGGCTGCCTACCGTGCGGTTCAACTGCACGTTGATCGTGCGGCCTGTGACCGAGACGGTGGGCGCTGTGCCGGCGGGCAAGCTGGCCGGTGTGATCACCAACTGAATGCCGTTTTCAGCAACGCCCAACCGCGCGGCGTCGAAGCGAACGGTGGCCCCCGCCGCGCCGGTATTGAAATCCGACGAGGCCGTCGCCGGCGAGAATGTATTGTCAAAATTGCTGCGCGTGATCTGAATCCCGCGGGCCAGCGTGGCGGGGTTAATCTGCTGGCCGTCCGCAAAGCGGAAGGTCAAATCGGTCGGGGCCACATTGCGGACGTCGTTGTTCTGCAGCACCGCGCCTTCATTCGGGTTGATCCCGATCAGTTGCGGTCCGATGGCCAGCAGCACGCGGTCGTCCAATCGTTCGAGCAGCATTCTGCGTCGCTTTTGGTGCCTCAAGCGGGCCTTAGCCTCGTCCATTCGACGTTTTCTTTTGGGAGCGGACGAGAGATACCTTCGGCTGGTAGTCATGAGCTAACTTTCAATCTTTCTTGCCAGTTGATCGTCGAACCAATCCGGGCGTTCCGGAAACCCGGCGTTGTTCCGGAAACCCGGCGTAGAGAACGCGACAATAGTCGATTAGCAGCGTGATGATTCGCGAGTCCAGATTAATGCGATTCTAATTGCCCGGCAGCCCATTTCAACAACTACTGGGGGGACTGCTGTCAATTTTCTCTATTTTACCCACTTAATCCATCCTAACGGTTGCGTTTCCCGCACCCGCTTGTGGCTCAACCTCTCCGCCGGTTCGCTCCGTCGCCGGCACTCAAATCTGAACTCCGCCTCACATCAGCCATTTCTCACCGTGCGGTCAGTCATCGCGACCAAAGCGCAGGGCGCATCTTGGCGTTAGACGGAACGCAATCCGCAAAAGTTCCCAAGTCCCTCATCCAGCGACGTGAAAGGCGCTGCGACGTGCCAACAACGCACAAACCAGGTACCAGCGACTGACCATTTGCCAGCGCCACGGACCAACCAACCTGGGTTCCTGAACTCGCGGGGAAAGCCAGGGATCGGTCGTCAACAGCGATTGCAAGGCGAATGGATTTAGGCCCGTGAAGAAATTGCGGTCATTGATTAGTCGTATCAAAGTCGCTTTCAGTTCCGCGTCCGTGATCGACTTTAAGTCGGCGTATGTGTCCGAGGAAACAACGTCCGTGATCAAAACCAGGCGTCCGCCCGGGACCAGCAACTGAACCAGCAACTTCAGATGCTGCTGCCGGATGCCGAACACCAAATCCAAAAACTGCGGATGACGCGCGCCCAGCGTCAGGCACACGCCTTCGATCAATTGACTGAGTAAGCACGTCGAGGCAACTACGTCGAACGGTCCCGGCAA
>JBGTKH010000554.1:0-8876 GCA_041744735.1 Pirellulaceae bacterium
CACCGCAGATTTAGATCGTGAAGTACCCACTGAAAACCCGGAAGGCCCTTCAAAATGAACGTGCGGCACGTTCGGTTGATGTGCTCCACGAAGCGAATTTGTATCGATTCGGAATCGCCGCAAACCATCGCTACTTACGAACACACCGCTTCCCGGACGACCGATTTCTCTGTATCCAGGGCCCAACCACTTCAAACCAGCGTCCAGGGCATCGTTTTGGGTTAAACGATGCACGCTGGTGATGTCGCCAACGGCATCGGCTGATTCGTTGAGAACATCCTCGATGACGCAACTGTTGTGAACAAGCGTGCCGAGTGAGCCAACTCGGTACACATGCTCCGTTGTCTCGATATTGTAGAGGAAGGCTCAACGCCTTCGGCTTGTTCGCGGAGCGGGTTGCGGCGTCCAACCTACGATTGTATTGAAAGGTGGGCAGTTGTTGAAACAGGGCCAGCCACTCGTCTGGCTCGCAGTCATCCAAGTCCGATTGCGGCACGCCGCAGGCCAGCGCAAAGTTACGGATGACTTGCGTGTAGAGGCGGTAAAACTGTTCCCAAGTCTGCCGCAATACAAACGACGTGACGAGTCCACGGAATTGAGCGTCCAGAAACGCCTTGGTCCGTGGGATGATATCGGAATCGCGCACTTCAGCATCCTGACGAAGCGGATCTTCCTCTGGCGTTTCCGGCTTCGCACAATGTTCCATCATGCGACACCCCACGTGAAAGAAACCCCAACGCAAGCCAGGCAAGACGCCCAGCCGCGTTGCCATCAGCCCGCTGGCATTGGCTAAAAGGAACCACACCGGTGTGGCCATCCGGATTGTACCCGGCGGCGAACGGCGCCGTCAAACAAGAAGACGGTGTTGCGGTTATGGTTCCAAACCAAAGTCGAACTGCCGGTAGACGTCCTCGTCATCCGCTGTCGCTGTCTTAGCGCGGCTGCAGTCCATAACGGGCCAAGTATCGCCGTTCCTGTTGCCGCATTTCGGCCCGCTGTTGGTCCGTGCTGTCGTCGTAACCAACCAAATGCAAGACGGCGTGGATGACGTAGAGGAGCAATTCGTCGCTCGTGCGCCAATGGTAACGCGCCGCGCTCTCGGCGGCTGTGTCGGCACTGACGATGACTTCACCTTCCAGGTAATCGCCGTCTCGCTCGAGCAGAAAACTGAGCGTATCCGTCGGATAATCGTGTTGCAGATAGCGGCGATTCAACTCGTGGATGGTTGGATCGTCGACCACCGCGATGCTGACGGCGGCCGATTGAACGCCGGCCTGCTCTAGGATGGCCCGCGCTGCCGACTCCAGCGCTGCCTCGTCGACCGGATGAGAAGTCTGCTCGTTGGCGATGGCGATTTCGATCACAGTGCAAATGAATTCGGTGAGTTCAAATCTTAGTGTAGGACGGATTGCCAATCCGTCCCGAAATGGTGGACCAATTGCCGTCCCGAAACGGCGGACGGATTGGCAATCCGTCCTACTGGAACATCGTTGCCAAATGCTACGCCGTCTGCTGTCCGGGGTATTTCACGCGGCCGTGATAGACGGCGGTCAGCGACTTGATCAGCGACAGTTCGATTATGTGCAATTCCCGCAGCGTCAATCCGCACTCGTCGTATTGATCGTCCAACAGCCGGTTCATGGCCAGTTGGTGCACGAGGTTTTCGATGCGCGACGGCGTGGGATCGACCAACGTCCGGCTGGCACTTTCCACGGCGTCGGCCAGCATCATCACGCCGGCTTCTTTGGTTTGTGGTTTGGGACCGGGGTAACGGAAACTGGATTCGTTCAATTCGCTACCGTCCGGGTCCTCTTCACTCTTCTTGGTCGCTTGCCGGTAAAAGTACTCGACCAGCGTCGTGCCGTGGTGCTGTTCGATGAAATCGATAATCGATTGCGGCAGACCGTGCTGGCGGGCCAAGTCGGCGCCGTCTTTCACGTGCGCGATGATGACCAGAGTGCTCATCGCCGGCATCAGCGACTCATGTCGGTTGCCGTCCTGACCCTGATTCTCGATGAAGTAGCCCGGTTTGAGCATTTTGCCAATGTCGTGAAAATACGCGCCGACGCGGCAGAGCAGACCGTTGGCGCCGATCGCTTCCGCGGCGGCTTCAGAAATCGAAGCCACGTTGATCGAGTGGTTGTACGTGCCGGGAGCGCGGCGCACCAATTCCTGCAATAGCGGGTGAGCCGCGTCGCCCAGTTCCAGCAAGCTGATGTCCGTCTGCACGTCGAACAGCCGCTCGATGAAGGGCAGCAGTCCGGTCATCAACAAACCGGCGATCACCGCGCAGAAGGCGTACCAACCCGCGTCTTTCAACAGCGCGATGCTATATGCCGCCCAGACGTAACTGTCCGCGTCGCCCGCCGGTACTGTCGCCGAAACCGTCGCTGCACCGAAGGCTTGCGTGGCCAGCGTCCCTACGCCTAGCGTTGTAAACAGTGCGACGACGGCCGCCCAAAGTCCGACGTAAATCAACTTGGTCCGGCTGCGGATGCGATCGAGTAATTGAATCGCCGCGGCCGCGGACGCGACCAGAATCACGAAGGCCGCCAGCCCATGCCCCATCGACAGAACCACCACCAGCGCAACCGCGGAAGTCAAGAGCAACGCCAACTCACGCTCGTACGCCATCGCCACGGTCATGCCAAACAGAATCAGCGGGATCAGTTCCGCGCGTGACTGATCGACGGCGGCGATCGTGCACAAGGTCACGGTGACGACCACCAATCCCAGCATCGTGATGAACCGGCGCAGGTCGGTCAGCAACCGCCGCTCGCGATAGTAAATGACGAACCCGCACAGAATGTACAGCGCGACATACATGCCGAAATCGGCCAAGGTGTGACCGATCATTTGCCCAAAGCCCATGCCGGACATCAGCGCCTGATGCTCGCGCCACAGTAAGTCTTCCAGATCATTGCGCGTGAGCGGCCGGCCGCCGTCGACGATCCGCATGCCTTCTTCAAACGTCGTCATGACGGGCGAGACGGCGGCTTCGGCTTTGTCGGCGGCGATGCGAGTTGCGTTGCTATCCTTCTTAAGCGTCGTAGGCAGCTTCGGCGCAAGCCACGCAAAAACGTGCTTGGCAACTTCACTTGCATCGGGCTCGGACATCGACGACGCAGAGAACCCCTCGGTTAACTTCTGCTGCAACTTCATCGTCGCCTTGGGAATGAAAACGCTTTCGACTTCGACCAGCCGTGTGGCCGACGGGTCATCGATTGGATGCACGAAGATTTCGATTTGGCTGCCCTCGTGGTCGTCGGGCAACTTCGGCATCAGACCGTGCTGACGAAACTCGGCCAACGCCTGATCGACGGCACGTTCAAAGCGTTCCAGCTTTGGGTCGTCGGTCAGAACCTGCCGAAAGTGGTTGAAGGATGTTGCGTTTTCTGTCTCCGACAATTTGACATCTTGCCCCGGTCCGACGATGAACTCGTCCCAAACCGACTTGTCAACTTTCTCGTACGATTCGGCGCCCAGGATTTGAATGATGCGATTCTTCAGCGCCTGCTGCAGCTCGACCAGCGGCCGCGGATCGTTGATGTAGATGCAGCGAATTCTGCGGCGGGCTTCGTCTTTGGCGAGTTGAGTTTTCGCCTTGTCATCGATGCTGAAGGTGACTCGCGAAACGATGTCGCGCGGCGGCACTTGGCCGCTGCGAAAGGGGAATGGCGGAGTCCACGCGCCGGTGACGGCCCACATGATGACCGCGGCCAACGCACACAATCCGAGCCGCAACAGCACTTCGCCGCGCCGCAGGTAGCCCAACATCCGCGCCAGTTGGCCGGGCGGCAGCGCCAGCGCGGCCACACGTTCTGCGCGGGTGCGTTTAGGACTGCTGGCGGTCGTCATGGTTGCTCGCGGTCCCTTGTTATCGGCGTTTTTTCGGTCCGTCGTCGTAGGCATTGACAATCTCTTGCACCAGCCGGTGTCGCACGATATCGGCTTTGGTCAATTGTACCGTGCTGATGCCCTCGATTTGCCTCAACCGCGTCAGCGCGTCGGTCAGGCCGCTGCGCGTGTGCTGCGGCAAATCAACTTGCGTGACGTCGCCCGAGGCCACGATTTTTGACCCCGTGCCCATCCGCGTCAGAAACATTTTCATCTGTGAGACAGTGGTGTTCTGGGCCTCGTCGAGAATAATAAACGCATCGTTCAACGTGCGGCCGCGCATGTAAGCCAGCGGGATGACCTCGATAATATCCTGCTCCATGTAACGCTTGATTTGATCGTAGTCGATCATTTCGTGCAGAGCATCCAACAGCGGCCGCAAGTAGGGATTGATCTTGGCTTGCAAATCGCCGGGCAGGAACCCCAGACTTTCGCCAGCCTCGACCGCCGGGCGAACCAGCACGATCTTGCGAATCGTTTGACGCTTCAGTGCCTCGACCGCCAAAGCCACGGCCAGATACGTTTTTCCAGTGCCGGCCGGGCCGATGGCGAACACCACGTCGTGTTGACGAATGGCCTGCACGTAACGGGCTTGACCGCTGGTGCGGGGCCGAATCTGCTTCGCGGCGTGGACGATATCGATCGGTTCGCCCGACATCGATTCGTCGCCCGTGACGCGAGCCAGCACTTCCGACACATCGTCCGGCGCCACAACGCCTCGCCGCTGGACAATTGCCTTTAGCTGCTCCAGCGCTTCGGTGGCCTGCGCGACCGCCCCTTCCTCGCCCGCCACGCGGATTTCGCCGTCGCGGTGAGTAATGTCCACACTGAGAGTATCGCGGATTCTTCGCAGATGCTGATCGCGAGTGCCAAACAGCGGCAGCGCCAACCGCGGCTCAACCAACGAAATTTTTGCTTCGATCATCCATTAAACGACGGCACTTTCGCCGCCGTCCCAGACCGGCCTGAGCGTCTCCAAAGATCAACTATACCTAATCCCCAGCGGCAAAGCACACCCGGCGTCGGCGAAAAAGTTGTAACCTGTTCCGAAACGGTGCTTTAGCGACTTAGTGGTTCGACGTGCAATGTTGCAGGATGGACGCCCACGTCCGTGCATTCTGCGAAAGCACAACCATCAGGACGGACGTGGGCGTCCCTCCTACGTCGTCGAGTTAGCCATGCGCGGCGAATTCTAGGGCTCGGTCAAAGTTAAAAGTGGAGTAAGCATCCTGCTTGCCAACTCGATTTACACCACTGATCGCAAGCTGGAAGCTTACGCCACATTACCGGCCGGCCCCATAATTAACTTTACGACGCCCCGTGAATCACGATGGTCTTCAGTTCGGTCATCTCTTCGATCGCGTACTTGGGACCCTCTTTGCCCATGCCGCTGTCTTTCAGGCCGCCGTAGGGCATCAGGTCGGCGCGCCACATGGGGCCCCAGTTGATGTGAATGTTGCCGCTGTGCACTTGCCGGGCGAATTGAATGGCTCGATCGATATCTTGCGTAAACACGCCGGCGCTGAGGCCATAGCGAGTGTCGTTGGCCAGTGTGATGGCATGCTCGATATCGGTGGCGCGAGTGACGCCGACCGCCGGACCGAACACCTCGTCCCGGCTGATCCGCATGTCGGGCAGCACATCGGCCAGCAGCGTCGGTTGGAGGAGCGACCCTTGTCGCTCACCGCCGCAGACCAATCGAGCGCCGCTGGACACCGCTTCATCAATCCATTGGCCGACGCGCACGGCGTCCGACTCACGGATCATGGGACCCATCTTCGTTGACTCGTGAAGCTGATCGCCCGCCGCAATCCCCGCGACCCGCGGCTGAAGCACGTCGATCAAATCGCCGTAAACCTTTTCCACGGCGATCACGCGCTGGGCGGAAATACAAACTTGTCCCGCGTTGGCATATCCGGTTGCGACCACGGCATCAGCAACTTTCGACAAGTCCGCGTCGTCCATCACAATGACCGGACTGTTCGAGCCCAGTTCCATCGTGATTTTTTTCAGTCCGGCGACCTGACAAATATGTTTGCCGACATCGGCACTGCCGGTGAAGCTGATCTTGCGCACGCGCGGGTCGCTGCACAGCGCATCGCCAATCGTCGAGCCGGAGCCGGTGATACAGGCGATGGCCAACGGCGGCAGGCCCGCTTCGAGCAGAATCTCGACCAGCTTCAACGCCGACAGCGGCGTGTCGCTGGCGGGCTTGACGACAACCGCATTGCCCGCCGCCAGCGCCGGCCCAACTTTGTGCGCGACCAAATTCAGCGGAAAGTTAAACGGAGTGATCGCTACGACCACTCCGCATGGCACTCGCAACGTGAAGCCAAGCTTTCCTGCACCGCCAGGTGCACCGTCCAGCGGCAACACCTCGCCGCTCAGACGTTTCGCCTCTTCCGACGAGACCTCGATGGTGATCGCCGCGCGGCTCGCCTCGAACGTACCCTCGGCCAGCACCTTGCCCTCTTCCATGCTGATCGTGCGCCCCAATTCCTGCTGCCGCGCCATCATCAAGTCCGCCGCTTTGCGCAGAATCTTGAACCGATCATACGCCGGCATTTTCCGCATGATTTCCGCCCCCTGCACGGCGCCGGCCAGTGCCGCGTCGACATCTTCCGCCGAAGCCTGCGGCACCTCGTCCACGATCGTGCCGTCGTAGGGATTGGTCACCTTGATCTTCGCCGAGCGGTCAACCCATTGGCCGCCGAGGAACATTTTCATAGTGTCAACTCCTGAATCCTGGACGTCCACAGAGTGCGAGCCATTATTTGTTGGGCGTGCCGTCCAGTCTTGATCGAACACGTTGCATAAGCGCCTCGAAGAGCGGATTACCTGTTCATCCGGCAGAAAACATTCGAATTATACTTGGCTTCGCCGCAATACACCATGCGGCCAATGGGCGTTGAGAATTATGTGCGCTGGCAGTGCATTGCGTGCTGTGGGAGAATAAAAGCACATGAACAGTTCCGGCAAGAGTTCTCGTCGATGAAACAAACGCGATTCTGGAAAACGCTGCGAGCGCATCTGCTGGCGCCGAAGGTGAGCCAGGAGGAACTCGACCGTTGTCTGCAGCAAGCGCGCGAGAAGCTGCCTGTGCCGGTGTTTTGGCTGCTGGGCAAGGCGCAGTCGGGAAAGACGTCGCTGATTCGCGCCCTGACCGGCAGCAGCCGCGCGGAGATTGGCAATGGGTTTCGGCCCTGCACTCGTACGGCCCAAGTGTATCCGTTCCCCGGCGAAGAAGATGCGCTGTTGAAGTTTCTGGACACGCGCGGGCTGGGCGAGGTGGGCTATAATCCCGCGGAGGACATGCGGCTGCTGGAAGATCAAGCGCATCTGTTGATCGTGGTCATCAAGGCGATGGACCATGCACAACAGAGCGTGCTCGATCCGCTGGCGAAGATCATGAAATCGCATCCGGATTGGCCGCTGCTGGTCGTGCAGACTGCGTTGCACGAAGGCTACCCGGCCAACGTGCGCGAACACGTGCTGCCTTACCCGTTCGCCGCGCCGCCGTTTCCTGCCAGTGTTCCTGAAGACTTGGCCCGGTCGCTGACGGCACAGCGAGCATGGTTCGCGAAGTTCAACGCGCGCTTCGTGCCGGTCGATCTGACGCTGCCGGAGGACGGCTTCAACGTCGAGCATTACGGACTCGAACAACTCTGGGACGCGATCGAACAAGCGTTGCCGCTGGGTCTGCGGGCGATGATGCAACACACGCGCGACGTGCGGCGGTCGCTGCGTGATACGTATTTCCGCGCGGCGCATCCGCATGTATTGGCATACAGCGTGGCCGCCGGCGCGGCGGCGGGATTGCCGGTGCCGTTTGTGGATGTGCCGTTGGTGGTGGCGATTCAAGCCAAACTGTTTCACGCCGTCGCTTCGATTTACGGCCAACCGATGAACGCCACGCGCATGGCCGAGATCGGCAGTACGCTGGGAGTCGGCTATCTGGTACGGCTCGGCGGGCGCGAGCTAATGAAGGTGATCCCTGGCGTGGGGTCGGCTGTGGCGGCTCTGTACGCCGGAGCCAGCACCTACGCGTTGGGGCGGACGTTGTGCGCTTATTTCAGTTATGCTCAACGCGGTGATGTGCCGGACGCGGCCGCGCTGCGCGAACTTTACAAAGAGCAATACGAAGAGGGTCGGCGACGGCTGCGCGACTACTTCGAGCAAATCACGCGCGGGCAGGAATCTAAACCGTGAAGTATCTGAAGACGTGGTGGCTGCTGCTGTGGGCGTTGTTGTCGTTGCCCTACGTCGTGCTGTTTGTCGTCGGTTCGTTGTGGCTGTATGAGCACGGTTGGTTGTGGATCTGGTTGCTAACCAGCGGCATTTTGCTGTTGGGCTCGCGCCCGCTCATCAACTTGCTGCGTGCCAAACGCATTGCACCGGTTGCCAGCGCCGTCGAGCCATCGCCATTGTGGCCGCCGTCGGGACAAGGAGCCTGGGTCAAGGTCGATAAGATCGCGCAGCGAGTGCAGGCCGCAGACCTGCCACTGGACCGCCCCGAGCCGCTGTGGCAAATCCTGCGCGAAGTGCTGGAGGCGGTGGCGGCCCACTATCATCCGAAATCGGACCGCGCGGTGTTGGAAACTCCGCTGCCGCACGTCCTGCGGATTATCGAATTGGTGGCTCGCGATCTGCGTGAGGCGTTATCGGAAAATGTGCCGGGTGCCCACATTCTGACACTGAACGACATGCGGCGGCTGAGTCGCTTGGCGGCCAACAGCCGGCCGCTGTACTTTCTGTACCGCGTGGTCTACGCGGGCTTCAATCCGCTGTCGGCGCTACTGCGCGAGCTGCGCGATCTGGCGGGCCGCGGCACGGCGAATGCCTCAATCAAAGAGGTCAAGCGCTGGGCCGTCGGCTATTGCATTCGCAAGGCTGGCTACTATGTGATCCAGTTGTACAGCGGCCAGTTGGTGCTCGAAGACGCCGAGATGCAAACCTATCAAACGCCACAATCGCGCGGC
>JBGTKH010000555.1:0-2070 GCA_041744735.1 Pirellulaceae bacterium
GGTGTTGATTCTTCGCGGCTCGACTTGTACCGCGCCGGCCAGCCGTATCACGAGAAAAAAGAGTAATTCGAGCACCGCCGCTTACGGCTGCCGGCGATCGCCGGGATCGCCCGCAACAGAATGTATGAACTTTTGCCAAGCTATCGTTTTCGTGTTTTCGTGCATCACGTTGCACGGGGAGGTACGTCCGATGATCCGCTCAATCCAATTCGGTCTTGCGTTCATGTCACTGGCGACCGTGGTCGGGCCGGCATTCGGCGCGAAGGCCGCGGCCGCTTATGAGGTGGGCGACTCGGTTGTGGTCATCAAGAAGGCCGAGCTGCAGGTGCCCGGCAAGACAGTCGCGTCGGTCGACCGTGGCGATTTGCTCCAGGTGGAAAACGTGAACGGCAAGTGGCTGTGGGTGCGCCGCGACGGACCTCCGGGTTGGCTCGACAGCCGACATGTGCTGTCGCTGGACGATGGATTGAAACAATTCAGCGACGCGATACAAAAGAATCCAAAGGAACCCAACTCTTTTCCAAGCCTACTAGTGTCGTGCTTGTGTGTTCAGTAACTTAGGGCAACACAACCGAGCCATTGAAGATCACAACCACGTCGTGCGGCTGCAGCCAGATGACGCCGAGGCCCACAACCTGCTCGCCTGGCTGTTGGCTACCTGCGCGGATGAAAAGTTGCGTGATGGCGCAAAGGCCGTGGAACATGCGACGCGGGCTTGCAAGTTGACCGAGTGGAAATCCGCGGAGCATTTGAACACACTGGCTGCGGCCTACGCTGAGGCAGGCCAGTTCGAAAGTGCAATCGAATGGCAAACGAAGACGTTGAAAATGGTGCCGAAAGACAACAAAGCGGACTATCAGTCGCGGCTCGATCTGTACCGCGCCCGCAAAGCATATCACGAACCACGAACGCTCGAAGCTAAAAATCAAGAATAGTGTCGTGTCGTGATTCCGATCGACGACGCTTAAAGGGGAGGGCGCACGATGCCTTTGGCGGTCTCATGTCACGAATGTGGTCATCCACTGTTCGCCGCAGAGGGACTCACCCGGATTTCTTGTCCCGAGTGTGGCGCGGTTACTCAACTTTCACCCAGCTCGGCGGATGCGGCCTCCGTGACAGAGACTGGCCCGATCGTCGCGGATTTTTCCGATGGCGGTACCGTCTCGTATCCGCCCGCATCGACCAATCCGTACGAGGCACCGCTAACGATGCCCGCGGCGGCAGCAAGTCATTCCACAAGGCGACGCGGGTTCGATCCCTACAAGGCAGATTTATGGAGCCGATTTGCGGGTAATTTTCTCGACGGTCTGTTCATGATGGTGTTTGTCATTTTCGCCCTATTCGTAGTCGAAGCCCTCTACGCGGTCGGTAGCACTTATGTTGCTGGCGAGCTAAACGTGGAATTAACAACGTACGGTGCGGCATTTGTATTTCTGCTCTTCCAGTCGATCCTGATCGCGCAGTCCGGCCAGTCGCTGGGCAAGAAGATCATGGGCACGCAGATCGTTAACTTCCACAATGACGATATCCCAAATATTGCCCGCAGCGTGCTGATCCGCACGTGGCTCACTCAATTGTTGGGTTGTATTCCGTTCTTCGGCTTGATCGACGCGCTCATGATTTTTGGAAATGAAAGTCGCTGTTTACACGACTACATGGCCGGTACGCGTGTGATTTCTCTAAATCGTCGTCGCCTTGAAATGCTCAAGAGCGGGAAGTAACCAAGCGCTTTACATCTAGCCTATTGCCGTTGCGCTTCAATGGCGGCGAGCGTCGGCAGCGATCCGCCGTGGGGGAGTAGCTCGAGTTGCAGAGATCGAGTGACTGGCACGTTCTCGAATTTCAGGACCAGCGCGCGATGTGAGCCTTGGGTTTGTTCGGTGACGTCGACACCGGTTGCGGCGAGCGTGCCTTGCAGTTTGATGTCAAACATTCGCTGGCCCGCGGGCGTATTGTCGAGGTCGGCGAAGTAGAGTTTCACGGTGTACGCGGCGGGCTCGTCGCCTTCGCCCAGCAGCGGCAGTTCGCAGCGAGTCAGGCCGCGGGCGCCGCTGGTGAAGAGCCACGGGG
>JBGTKH010000556.1:0-7520 GCA_041744735.1 Pirellulaceae bacterium
CCGCGCGAGAGCAGCAATCCGTTGTCTCTGGTTCTTGACTTGAGCAATTCTGCGTCACGTTTGAGCGGCCCTTTGATTTGCCATTCTGTCTGTTGGGTTTGCGGATTGAAGCTCCTTTCGAACCACGGCGTCTGGCGACCACTCGCTCGGCGCACGTGAAGCCATTCGTCGTGAACGCGGTCCGCCGTTGCGGAGAATCCGTAGACGTACGTGACCCCGTCGAGCAGCACCGTGATTTCGAATCGTGACGGCTGGTTTAGTGTTTCGCGGTCCAGCCGAAATGGCGAAACGTCGATTCGATCACCCAGGTTCATCTTCGTCGCCGAGGTAAGAACAAGCCGCTCCATCGCGCTCATCGCCTTAATGAGATTGCTCTTTCCAGACGCGTTCGGACCGTAGACTGCCGCCGCCTTTGTCACCGCAAACCCGTCGCAATCGATCAGGTTGTCCGAATGCGTTGCGTCGCGACTGGCGACCATGCTGAACGTCTGCTCGCCGCGGAAGGACCGATAGTTCGCAACCTTGAATTCGATGAGCATTTGCGTGCGTTTGGCTAGAGTCGGACCATCTCACCCCACTTCACGACCTATACGATTATACGATCCGAAGCGACATGCAAAGGGTCGGTTGTGCAGAAAAGTTGCAGAAACCGCCAATTAGCGGCAGGATCGACGCGTATGTTTGTCCCGCTCGGCAGAAAAAATGCCAGGAAACGGAGGACGAACGAGGCAAGTGAAGGACGGGGAGCGGCTGGGATTGTGGATCGGCGAATACGCGATCCCAGTTCAATGGATACTCGCCGCGCCGCTCGGCCACTTTCTGCACCAGCCGCTGTATGATGGGGCGTTGATCGAAATGCCAGCCGGATCTTACGCAATTCCTTCGTTGCGGAGGTTTGTATGTTTGAACATCAGGGATCAAGTCCTTGCCGCCGTGTGCCGCTGCTGTTGTTCGTGCTTGCTGCGCTTTGCAGATCGCCCGCCGTTCTTGCGGAAAGTCCGCCGGACAGCAAAGCAATTTGGCAGCGATTGGAAAAGTTCACGCGACCAACAGAAGAATTCGCAGGCCAATTCGGCCCCTATCGCTCACCGCTGAAATTCGCGGACGGCACGGCGGTCAAATCACCGGATGATTGGGCGCGGCGAAGGGCAGAGATTTTGGCGATGTGGCATCAGCGGCTGGGGGCTTGGCCGCCGTTGGTTGAGAGGCCGGAGGTGAAGCGGTTGGAGTCGGTCGAGCGAGACGGGTACGTTCAGCATCACGTGCACGTGCAAATTTCGCCCGAGGGGAAATTGGCGGACGGGTATTTGTTGGTGCCTGAGGGCAAGGGGCCGTTTCCGGCGGTGCTGGTGCCGTTCTACGAACCGCTGACCAGCATCGGGCAAGGCAACCAGGGGCGCGGGCGCGGGACGCATGATTATGGATTGCAGCTTGTGAGGCGCGGCTTCGTGACGCTGTCGATCGGCACGCCGGGATCGGTCGAGAAGATCGGCCTGGACACGCGGCAGTTGTTGGTCGAGGCGGGCGTCGCCCAACGGCGGCAGCCGCTCACGCTGCTGGCCTACACCGCCGCCAATTGTCACACGGCGCTGGCCCAGATGCCGCAAGTCGATCCGCAGCGGATCGGCATCATCGGCTTGTCGTACGGCGGCAAGTGGTCGATGTTTGCTTCGTGCCTGCACGACAAATTCGCCTGTGCCGTGTGGTCCGATCCGGGGATCGTGTTCAACGAGAAGAACTCGAATGTGAATTACTGGGAGCCGTGGTACTTGGGCTTCGATCCGAAAGTGCAACGTAAGCCCGGCGTGCCGTCGGCCGAGAATCCGCGGACCGGGTTGTACAAGGAGCTGATCGAGGCGGGCGACGATTTGGTGGACTTGCACGCACTGATGGCTCCGCGGCCGGTGCTCGTTTCCGGCGGCACCGAAGATCCGCCGCGAAATTGGACGGCGCTGAACCATTTGATTGCAGTCAACGAGCTGCTGGGTTACAAACAGCGTGTGGCGATGACCGCGCGGCCGACCCACGTGCCCACGGCCGAAGCACTAGAATTGGAACTCGCGTTCCTCGAATATTGGTTGAAACCTAACAGGGAGAATACGCCGTGACGCTATCTGCATCGTTAACGGACTGCTTGTTGTCATTGAAAGAAGATCCTCGGCGAACGGCCGGCGTTAGCCGACTGGTTGGAACGCAAACCGCCGCCACCAGCCGGCTAACGCCGGCCGTTCGCCATTGGCTGCGTCTCAGCCTCGCTATTCTGTTCACTACACTTGCAGGCATGACACTGGCTTCGACTTCACTTGCCGAGGATCTGAAACTTCAGCTTCGTTATCAATCGGAGAGCAGTGCCGACAGCGGGCGGTTTCACCAGTTGGTGCGCGGCGAGCAATGGTCGCCTGCCGAGACGGCCGTGATCGTGTGCGACGTGTGGGACCTGCATCACTGTCTGAATGCCGTGCGGCGGCTGGAAGAGTTCGCGCCGCGATTGAACGACCTGTTGAGCGAAGCTCGCCGCCGCGGCGTGACCGTGATCCACTCGCCCAGCGACTGCATGGAGGCGTACGCCGATCATCCGGCTCGCAAGCGTGCGCTCGACACGCCGAAAGCGGCCGAGCTGCCGCCCGATATTCGCTCGTGGTGTTCGCGGATTCCGTCCGAGGAAAAGGCTGTGTACCCGATCGACCAATCGGACGGCGGCGAAGACGATGATCCCAAGGAGCACGCCGAGTGGGCCGCGAAGCTGAAGTCGATGGGCCGCAATCCGGGCACGCCCTGGAAGAAACAATCGGACCTGATTACGATCGACCCGCAGCGCGACTTCATCAGCGACCGCGGCGAGGAAGTGTGGAGCATCCTGGAATCGCGCGGCATCAAGAACGTCATCCTGACCGGCGTGCACACAAACATGTGCGTGCTGGGCCGGCCGTTCGGTCTGCGGCAGTTGGCACGCAACGGAAAGAACGTGGTGCTGGTGCGCGATATGACCGACACGATGTACAACCCCAAGCGCTGGCCGTACGTCAGCCACTTCACGGGCAACGACCTGATCGTGTCGCACATCGAGAAGTACGTTTGCCCGACGATCACCAGCGACCAACTGCTCGGCGGCCGGACGTTCCGCTACAAGCAAGACACGCGGCCGCATCTGGCGATCGTGATGGCCGAGGATGAATATGAAACCGAACGCACGCTGCCCATCTTCGCGTCGAAGTATCTTGGAAAGGACTTTCGAGTCAGTTTCGTTTTCGGCAGCGATGCGGAGCGGAATCTAATTCCGGGGCTCGACGTGCTCAGCGAAGCCGACGTGCTGCTCGTGAGTGTCCGCCGCCGCGTGCTGCGGCCGGAGCAGATGGCCGTCGTGCGGCGATTCGTCGAAGCCGGCAAGCCGGTCGTCGGCATCCGCACGGCGAGCCACGCATTTTCGCTCGGCCAAAAGCCGCCGCCCGATGGATATGTCGACTGGCCCGAGTTCGACGCTCAGGTTTTCGGCGGCAACTATCACGGCCATCACGGCAACAACTCGAAGTCGACTGTGCGCATCGTGCCCGCAGCCGCCGATCATCCGATTCTGACCGCCGCGCCGCGCGACGCTTTCGCGCAAGGCGGTTCGCTCTACCAGACTTCGCCCCTGGCCGATGGAACAACGGTGCTCGCCATCAGCCTCCTCGAAGGGCAGCCCGAAGAGCCGATCGCTTGGACGTTTCGCCGCGCGGACAAAGGGCGGTCGTTCTACACTTCGATGGGGCACAAGGCGGACTTCGACAACCCGGCCTTCGCGCGGCTGCTGCTGAACGGCATCTATTGGGCCGCCGATCTGCCCATTCGCAACGATATTTCGATCGCGTCCAGTCGAGTGGACTATGAAAAACATTGGTCGGCGCTGCCGGTGCCTGCATCGTGGGAGGCCGCTTCGGCGGGCGTGTTGAAAGACTATGACGGCGTCGCGTGGTATCGCTGCGCCGTGCGACTTCCGCAAACGTGGACGAGCGGTAAGGATGTGATGCTGGATCTTCACTTGGAGGACGACCGCGTAAGCGTTTGGTTCAACGGTCATGGACTTGAACAACCCGCCGCATTCCCACCTCGTGCGTCGAGCTTCCTGATCTGGCACGATTGGATCGAGGCCAACGATGCGAATCTACTTGTGGTGCGAGTCGAAGATCTCGGCGGCGACGGCGGCCTGCGCGAAATTCCGGTGCTCACCTGCGGCGCAAAAGAACTTCTCCTGAAAGGCCAATGGCAGTTCCGCATCGGCGACGATCCCGCCTGGTCCAACATGCCGCTGCCCGCAAAGTTCGGCACTTCAACCGACATCGTCTTCGAGCTACCTCAGAGTCAATGAGATTCTCTGGCAACAGCGGCAACAGGAAGGTCGATGAACGCCAGCAGGTCCGTTTTCGCGAACACACCGTGCTCCGCATAGTCCACGCCGATTTGCTTGAAGAACCGCAGGTCGTCGTCATCGGCACAGCAATAGCAAAACGGGGTCGCGAGTCTTTTTCATGTCGGCGATAATCGGCTTCCGCATTCAAGCGCATGTCGCCGCCGACGTGAAAAAGACTCCCGACCCCTTGCCCTGTTAGCCGGCGAATTCTATCTGGACCGCATCCGCCGGATTTCGATGGACCCGAACTCGGCGCGCACGCCGAGCGGTGTGCTCTCGGAGGTGGCCTTTCCAGTGTACTGAGTTTCGCCGTTGTTCTTCACTTCCACGCTGCTTCCGGCGACGATGATTTCCAATTCGTTCCAATCGTCTTCCTTCAGGTTCTTCACGCTTCCCTTCTTGATGTCGAATTTCACGCCGCGGAAATAAAGGTCGTTGTTGCATCCGGCCCCGGGCAAGTACTGGAATTTGATGTGCACGTCGTTGGCGAACTCGCCGGCGGTATCGATCACCATGTTGCCCTTGACGTTGCCGTCGATGATCAGCTTGTCGTCCTTGACCAGGAAGCGCTTGTTCGCCGTTTCGGTCTTGCCGTCCAGCGAGTCGCCGCCCCGCACTTTCCAGCCGGTCAGGTTCTTGCCGTTGAAGAACAGCTTGAATCCCGGCTCCAGACTAAACTCATCGGCCGATGCCGCGGACGACAATGCAGACAGAAGCGTCGTCAAAGCAAGCATAAATGCGCAAGAACCGTAGCATCGTGTCTGTGTCATCGATCATTCTCCCGTAGAGTTGATTGCGGCGAGGCGGAACTACAAGTTGTCGCTACACCAGTTCGGCGATGGGGTTGCCATCTTCGATCATGTAGGTCGGGCGCCCTTGGTTGCTCATGAATTGGACGCGCGGATCGATTCCGTACATCTTGAAGACCGTGGCCATCACGTCTTGAGGCTTGATCGGTGTCGTGGCCGGCACTTCCACGCGGTCGGACGATTCGCCCACGACCTGTCCCATCCGCAAGCCGCCGCCGGCCATCGCCAGCGTGCACAGCCGTCCCCAGTGGTCGCGGCCACCCTTGGTGTTAATGCGCGGCGTACGGCCGAACTCGCCGGTGATCACGACCAGCGTATCGTTCAACATGCCGCGTTGATCCAAGTCCTCGATCAATGCCGACACGCCTTGATCGACTTGCCCGGCCGTGGATTGCAGGCCGCGGACGATGCCGCCGTGCATGTCCCAGCCGCCGAAGCTGACCGTGACAAACCCGCAACCCGCTTCGCACAAGCGGCGGGCCTTCAGCAGATTCTCGCCCAAGCCGCGGCCGTAACGATCGCGGGTCTTGGCGTTTTCCTTTTGCACGTCGAAGGCGTCTTGCGAGCCGCCCAGGATCAACTCCATCGCTTGCTGCTCGAAACCGTCCAAGCCTTCCATCTTCCCGCTGGCATCGACTTCACGGCGGATGCCGTCCAATTGATTCAGCAAGTTGCGCCGATCGCGGAAGCGGTCGGCGGGAACCGTCACTTCCATATTCTTGCGAGCCTGCCCAGCGGGATCGAACGCGCTGTAAGCCGTACCCAGCCATCCCGGCCCCTCGCCGCGGATGCTGCCCATGCGCACGTAGGTCGGCATGCCGGTGTGCGGATTCGTGGTGCCTTGGGCGCGAGCCACGATGGAACCGATGGACGGCTTCGTCCCCATGCGATCGTTGTAGCCGGTCATGACCCACGTGGTTGCGTCGCCATGGCTGCTGTTGCCGTGAGCGAACGACCGCACGATCGCCATCTTGTCGACATTCGCGGCAATCCGCGGGAACGTACCGCCGATGGTCACGCCGGGGATCGGCGTTTGTGCTTCGCCGGTAATGCTGCGGTATTCAACCGGTGCGGTCATCTTGGGATCGAATGTTTCCACGTGCGTGGGACCGCCGGCCAGCCACAGCCAGATCACTGCTTTGTTCTTCACCTGCTGTCCCGCGTCGCGAGCTTGGGCCTGTGCCCGCAGCAAATTCGGCAGCGTGAGCCCCGCCATTCCCAACGAACCAATTCGCAAGAAGTCCCGCCGCGTGGCGCGATCGCAACTCAAATGTCGCTTGTTTGAAGTCAGAGTCAACATCGTTTCACTCCTTGTCAAAAGGACACCGGGGCCAACCGCAACAACGCCCGAGCCACGCCGCCACGGGTCGCCGATGCATAAGCAAGCTTTGATTCGATCGTTTCTACCACTTCCCGTTTTTAAATGCAACAAGAATTTTTCGCCCGGGCTCGATTTCGACTATCATCGTAACCCGACGCGTCAGCGAGGGCGTCGCTGTTCCGCGATGCTGCCTCGATTCGCCCTCGCTGACGCGTCGGGTTACGATACGGGAACCTGAGAAATGGAAAGGCCACTTATGAGTATGAGTAAGTCGAGTACTGCGCGAACGGAAATCACCCGTCGCCGCTTCATCGAGACGTCGGCCGCTGCGGCTGTGGCTGCTCCTCTCTGTTCTACTGTAAGAGGAGCCGAAGACATCGCACCGCCGCCGCATCAGGCCACGGGCGTAAAGGTCGGTGAAGTTACCGACAGTTCGGCGATCGTGTGGACCCGGCTGACTGCCAGCCCCGCGCGAAGTTCGGGCGGCGCGGCCCGGGGACGCAACGCCCAACAGGAAGGTCCGGCCAATGCCGCGGTGGTCGATCAGATGGAAGGTGCCTGCGCCGGCGCACCCGGCCGCGTGCGAGTGCGCTACGGCACGCGCGAGGACCTGAGCGACGCGCAGGAGACAGACTGGGCCGAGGCACTCGCAGCGACCGACTTCACGCACCACTTTCAGCTTCGCGGACTGAAGCCGGCCACGGTCTACCATTACGCGACCGAGACCACCGGACCCGGCGGCTCGCCGAAACACGGCGTGCTGCGCGGCAAGTTCGAAACGGCGCCCGCGGCCGAAACGCCCAGCGATTTCGTCTTCTGCGTGATGACTTGCCAAGGCTATCCCGATCGCGATCATGCGGACGGGCACAATATTTATCCGTCGATGTTGTCGCTGGCGCCGAAGTTCGTTTCGTTCACCGGGGACGTCGTGTACTACGACAACGACGCGCCGCGCGCGGTCAACGCGCGGCTGGCCCGGCTGCATTGGGAGCGGATGTTCAGC
>JBGTKH010000557.1:0-5746 GCA_041744735.1 Pirellulaceae bacterium
CGGGGCGTGGTCGCAAACGATCATGCGCGGCTGCACGAACTCGAACAACGTCCGCCACGCGCCGACCAGCGCGTTCAGTTCCTGCATGTTGCCGAAGCTCGTGTTGTGCAGGATGTGAGCGAACGTCGACGGCGGGTCAAACCGGTCGATGGCCCGGTTCATTTTGATCGGCGCTTGCAGGTACGACACACCCATCCCCGACAGCACCAACTCCGCCCGCTCCAAATCCCGCAGCGCCATCACGACGCGATGCCCGCGGCCGACCAGCGCTTCGGCCAGCGGCTTCATCTTCGTCATGTGCCCCAAGCCCGCGCCCAACTCCCAGGCAAACAACACGGTCGCCATAACGACTGGGCCTCGCCGCAAGACTACCGCCGCCCTCGTAGCCGGCAGCGACTCAACAGCCGCTTGCCACAAGTGCCGCTTGAACAACCGTGCCCGCCCTTCTGTGTCGGCTTCTGCACCGGCTTTTGCACTGCCGGAGCCTGCTGCGGCTCCTCCACTGCCGGCGGCCTCACAATATCCGACGGCGACAAGGGCTGCGGCTGGTGAACAACTCGCAACAGCCCGGATGCCGACTCGTGATCGCCGGTGTCGCGTTGGATCTGGTCGGTTTGGGTCTCAACCGTTGGTTGTACGACCGATTTATCGGTGCGAACATTAATCGCCGATTCGTCGGCCAACGAAATGCTAACGAGTAACATTCCACACAGGCTAACCAGGCTGCACACTCGTCGTTTCATAAATCTATCTCCTGTACAAATGACCGCGGGGAAGCATCAGCTTGCCTACATTATCCCGATTCTAGCGAAACACGGAACCTATCAACACCGGCCATGTGTGGTCCCGCTGATTTGCTCAATTTGACTCCGCATCGTCGCGCTGAAGACGATCTTGACCGGGCAATTCGCATCCGAACAAGATGTGGTCCGTGACTTTGAAGCGGTACTAAAACTCAGACCTAAGGACGAGCAGGCACAGAAAGCGCTGTTCGACTTGATGCGCGGCGGCGTTTGATCGTCGATGGTAACAGGAGCCCAAACAATTCGGCCAGAGTACCCGCCGTTGTCGCCACGCAGATCGTGGGACATACTCGTAGATGCGTGCCCAAGCGGCATGCCCGTTGCGGACGAGCGCCCCGGCGCTTCGTTTCGACTAACTTCCCAGTGACCAAAGCGTATTAACCCATGTCCCAATCCTGGATCGCCGATCGTACGAGAGCGTTTGATAGCAGCGGGATTCGCAAGGTGTTTGACCTGGCGAGCAAGATGAAGGACCCGATCAACCTGTCGATCGGGCAGCCGGATTTCGACGTGCCCGAGCCGGTGCGGGTGGCTTGTATCGACGCGATTCAAAGCCGCAAAAACGGTTACGCCCTGACGCAGGGCATGCCGGTGCTGCGCGACAAGCTGCAAGCCAAGGTGGACGCCGAGTACGGCCACGCGGACCGCAAACTGTTTGTCAGTTCGGGCACCAGCGGCGGGTTGGTGTTGAGCATGTTGTCGATCGTGAATCCGGGGGACGAAGTGATCGTGTTCGATCCGTTCTTCGTGATGTACGAGCCGCTGGTGAGCCTCGTGGGCGGCCGGCCGGTGCTGATCGACACGTATCCCGATTTCCACATTGACTTGAACAAAGTCGCCGACGCGATCACGCCGCGCACGAAACTGATTCTGCTGAACAGCCCCGCGAATCCCACGGGCGTCGTGAACGGCGAAGAGGAAATCCGCGGCTTGGCGGAATTGGCGGCCGAGCGGGACGTGGCTCTGGTGTCGGACGAAATCTATCGCGACTTCTGTTACGACCAGCCGTTCGTGTCGCCGGCCCGCTTCAACGAGCGGACGATCGTGATCGACGGCTTCTCCAAGAGCCACGCCATGACCGGCTGGCGGTTGGGCTTCGTTCACGGCCCGGCGGCGGTGATCGACACAATGATCAAGTTGCAGCAGTACACGTTTGTCTGTGCTCCACAGCCCGTGCAGTGGGCCGGCGCCACGGCGATGGACGTGGACATGAGCGACCACGTCGCCGTCTACCGCCGCAAGCGCGATATGCTCTACCAGGGGCTGGCCGACCTGTACGAATTGGTCCAACCTGGCGGCGCCTTCTACGCTTTCCCCAAAGCCCCTTGGGGTACCGGCAGCGAGTTCGTAACCAAGGCCATCGAAAACAACCTGCTGATCATCCCCGGCAACATCTTCAGCCGCCACAACACCCACTTCCGCATCTCGTACGCGGCGGACGATAAGGTGATCGAAAGGGGCATCGACATGCTGAGGCGGCTGGCGACTACGACATAGCCGCTCGCATGCGCTCATTTCGGCGTACAAGACGGCCGAAAAACGGGACCGAGTTCCCTTCACCTTGTCAGCTTTGGGACGGCTAATCAACTAAGTTTTTGTCTTCGACAACGAGAGCAACTCGGCGATTACTGTCATGGTAATTGAATGTCGGTTGCCACGTGGTCTTAATCACACCGGCAAAATTCTCCCGCCGACATTGGTAAGCCTCGACAAGTACGGTCTCCAAGTCTTGACGACGTTCCATGAAACCGGCAGGTTGCCAGCCGTCATCCTGGTGCCAGAATTTGACTGGGTCGATACGCCCAGGCAGGCTAGTTTCATTCGAGATTTCGATCTTCGGCCCCGGATGTCCATTTTCTTGTTCTATGCAGGGTGCACACTCACTCCCTTGCCAGTTTCTTTCGAACAGAACCGTCAATATGACCTCGCGGACTGGTCCTCGGCTGCCGGTCCGAATTCCAACTGAGTTCTTTTCCCAATCCTCGAGTTCGTCGGTCGGAAGAAATGCATTTCCATACGACCAAGCAAATTGATACTCTACTTCATCGCCAGGTTTTAGCGTCACATTATTGATATCTAATGAAAACGGGATTTCTTTACCATGTTCGGCTCGCGAATCGATCGTTATCTTGGGCTGAACAGCGCGAACGTCGCCTGCACCACATGCTCGGAGCACAAACTTAAAGTAGTCACGTGACCCGCTAGGACATGTTTCCAGCATTTGCGACATCTCAGGCAGTCGTTCACGAACTCGCCAAAGCGTATGCGGCATGTGGAAGCGAGTCGTTTCACGTCGCACGCGAAAGCGATGAAGAGTTTCGATGAGCGCCCAGCCGTTTCGGCGAACAAGCACGGATTTATTCAGGAGTATTGGCTCCGGTTTGTCAATCGCCGGGTAGTCGCGGCTAAGAATGCCATGCACGAGCTCCGCCAATTTCCCACGCATGTCGTCGAGTCTGTCGCGCCGAAACATCGGAACGGCCTTGTCACTCGGAAAGGCAACCCCCAAGTTAGCACGGTTGACACCGTCTTCAACAAAGCCGAATAGTTTACGGTTTGCCTGCAACCGGAAACGACATGCCGCGTATGCACTTTCGCTTACAACGTATTGAGACGTTGTCCACCCCTGATATGGACAACGAACGCGCTTTGGAAAGATGCAAATCGCGGCGTCCGACTCCTCAATGGATCGTTTGACTGCTTCCGAGATGGATTCGGTTAGAGGATCGCTCGGCGTGACGACAGTGACGCGCTGCCCGCCAAGCCGTTCAATTTCCTTTCGGAACCACTCTCCAATTTCGCGATTGGAGACGCCTTTCTCGTCAGGCACACCGTCCGCGGTTAATTGGTACGGCTCAAAACAGTGTGCCAGGAAGATTTGCACGGGTCGTGACATCGATGACCTCCATGTGAAATGAAACGCGTCCGAACAATCTGGATTGTAAGGTGACTCGAAACGTCGTTGGCGTGCTAGTCGCGGGTGAAAGGCGGAAAGATTGAGTACGACCACAGTCAAACATACTCTAACCATTCGATGACTGTCAATCTGTTCGCTTTGGTTTGCCGGTGCACGGGTAGTGGCCTACATTCGCTGTCCACAAAACTTTGCTACTACCCGACTCTGGGCGGGACGTCCGGAAAACGGCGAACTCTACGTCCGTCGCGTCTCTACGGTGATAATACAACAGGAGGCGCCACTGAATTACGACCGCCGCAGAGGAAGGATTACGCCCCGCGCGACTCGACGTCAACGATGCTGCAGGCTTGAATCGGGTCGAGGCCCAACTCGAAGGCGCAGGCCAGGAGTTCGGGGCTTTCGCTGCCGGGGTTGAGCCACAGTTCGTCGCAGCCTTTGGCGGCGATTTCGTCCAGTAGCGTGATGCCGACGTGCGGCGGGACGTAGAGGCTGACGCGCGCGAGCCGCTCGACGGGCACATCGGCCAGCGTGCGATAGACCTTCAGCCCTTCGATTTCGCCGCCTTTTGGATTCACCGGATACACGTCGTAGCCGTTTCGCACGTGCGCTCGCAGCGACTTATTGCCGTACTTCGCGCGGTCGGCACTGGCTCCGATGATAGCCACTGTGGGTTTAGACATTTCTAACGCAAGCCGAGTCTCGGCTTCTCCGCTGCATACCAGTTGTGCCACGCTTGCTGGTCGAAATTGAACGACACGCCGCCGCTCAGTTTGACCAGCGCGCTGAGCACTTGCGGATTGGGAACGCGCACGACGCCGGTTTGCGTTTTGTTGCCCATGGAAAATCCGGTGCCGGTGCTAGAGAACGAAGTCGTCACGGCGTCCGGCGAACTGCCGGCGGGCGTGATGACGATGCGGTGGCTGGTCACGAGCGCGTCGATCAGCGGCACGATGGCCGTCGTGTCGCCGAGCCGCGCCAACGCCGCCGCCGCGCGGTTAACACGCACGTTGTTCTCGTCCTTCAGTGCGTTGATGTAATCGGTAACGGCTTTTGGCGGCTTGAGCAACACAAGCTGATCGACGGAGGCGTGAAAGACTTCCTCGTCCGGATCGTTCAGCGAGGCATGAATCAGCGCCGCGATGGCGGGGCCGTTTCCGATCTCGCCCAGCACTTCGACGTACAGCAACTTCGGCCCGCGGTATTTTTCCTGCTGCAAGTATTCTGCCAACGCTTTGACGGCATGCGGATCGCGAATCGCCAGGATCGCACCGCGCGACTCGCCGGTCTTGTCCGTGCCCAGCGTCGCTCGCCAGCGTTTCAGCCGCCCTTGCCATTCGCGCTCGTGTTGCTCGCGCTGGTGCTCGGCCTTAAGCAATTCGATATCCTGCGCCAATCGCCACTTGCCGCGGTACAGTTCGTAGCCTTGCTTGCGTTTCCACTCTTCGGTCGTAACCCACTGGCCGCCGATCTGCGAGAAGCCCAACGCTCGCCGCGCCGCCGCGTGGTCCGGTTCCAATTCGATGATCCGCAGCAGATGCGCCGTCCGCTGCTCGATCAACTGCCGCTGCCGGCACCACTCGGCCAAATCCCATTGTTCGTCCGCCGTGTCTGCGACACTCGGTGCCAGTTGTTCGTATTCGAACGACGACGGCGACTGGCGAATCGCCTCTTTCACCTGCGACTTGTCGAGCGTCAGCCGCCCGCCCGATTCCGTCTCGATTAAATAAGTCGCAGCCGGCGACGCGCTGCGGTTCAGCCACTGGCCGCGAACTACGCCGCCATTGTGCAGAATGATGACGTCCGCCCACACTGTTGACGTGCCGTACAAAGCGACACACGCCAAGCTCGCAGTCAGCAGCAACCAAAGCAAATTCCAAACGCAACGCAATGTCATCTTGGAAAACACATCACCCGTCGACTCGGAAACTGGTAAACTACCCGCGACTGACGATTCAGTATAAGACACGCGTGCCGCGCCAAGCAATCACTTTGGAGTGCGGCGACTCGTCGCCGCTTTAGGAGTTTT
>JBGTKH010000558.1:0-6776 GCA_041744735.1 Pirellulaceae bacterium
TCCCTCACCATCTGCGGCCGCGGATATTCGGGATGCACGTTGTCGGGCGAAACCTGTTTGGCCCAGCGCGTCATCAGCGGCCCCTGCGCCGGTTGCCATTGGGCCGACACGACGGATGTAATTCCAAGCAGTGTGACGAGCATCATGCCAACTACATTACACTTCATTGTCTTGGCTCCAAACTCGATGACATGAATAAGAAGGGGAAATCACAAAATCATGGAGGGCAAAATCATAGGGCTACGGATCAAACTCAACCGTCATGCTGACCGGAAACGGGCCCTCGTTTTTCAGTTTGCCGGCGTCACCGGGGGCGCGGCGCAGGTTGTTCTTCTTCAGCAGCGCGGCGACGATGCGCGGGATTTGCACTTGGTTAATGTACTGGCCGAAGCACGTGTGCAAACCGTAGCCGTAATGCAGGTAGTGGTAGTCGGGCCGATCGATGCGGAACTCGTGCGGGGCGTCGATTTCCAGGTCGTCGAACATGGCCGACTGCGTGGCGGCCAGCACCAGCGTGCCTTTGGGAATCTTGCGTTCGCGGTTCTCCCCCTTGGCCACCACGTAATCTTGAGCCGCCACACGAAACAGGCCGGGGTTGATCGGGTGGAAGCGCAGAGCTTCAAAAACGTATTGCGCCGCCAGCCCGTTATTGTCGGCTTGAGCCGCCGCTTGTGCCTTGGCCAATTGATCGGGCCGGTCGAGCAGTTGATCCAGCGCGTGCGTGGCCGCTTTCGACGTCGTGGGGATCGCGCCGACGAGCAAGCCGAACAGATTGTTGCGGATGTGCAAGTCGTCCATGCCGGGCACGCCAGCGTCCTGTAGCTGCAAGCAACGTTCCAGCACATCGTCGTGACTACCGCGCTGCGGCTTGCGCGCGGCGATCGCAGCGTCCAGATGATTGCGCATCTTTTCGGCGGCGGCCAGCGCGGCGGTGCGCACGGCCGGATCGTTGTTCTGGTCGATGAAGAGAAACTGAAACATCTTCGTGGCCCAGTCGGCGAACTCTTGCTCGTTCGCGCCCGGTGTGCCGAAGTAGTCGCCGATCGTGCGTGTGGCGACGACCTTGGTCAATTGCGCCACCACGTCCAGCCGCCCGTTGGCTTGAGCCACAATCTCGGACGCGTTTCGGTCCACGAAAGGTACGATGCGCTGCGGCACGTCGTCGCGGCGTGCCACGATCCGCATGTTCGATACGTCCCGCGTGTACTCGGGCGTGTTCTGCATGCCCAGAAAGAAATTGTGACCCTGCGTCAGGGCCTCCATCTTATCGCGATAGGTCACAAGAAACACGGCGTCCCGCGCGAGCACCTCTTGCACGTCTTCAAACCGTGTGACGATGGCAAAGTTGCGCACCAGCAGGATCGGCTTAATTTTCCGCAGGATCGCAAACACCTTCTCCGGATTCTCGGCCGCCCACTGTTTCAGCCGATCCAAAAACTCCATCAATTGCTGCTGGATGCCGCCGAAGCCAGCCTCCACGGCATCCATGACTTCCTTACGCGGGTCCTTGGCGCCCTGCTTCAGTTCGCCGGCGAAGGCGTCAAACTTACTCTTGAGATAATCGAGAAAAGACATATCGGCACTCCTTTCCTGAGTTTCGTCCAAGTCATCGTCGGCAATCTTTCGCAGAGCCGTGAGACTTGGCAAGAAGAAATAATCGCCGCCCCGCGTGGTGACAAACCGCGGCAGCCGCGCTAACATCATTGGCGGCCGTCCGGCGGGGTTGCTCGGGTCGCCCTGCACGATCATTTTGCCCTTCCCGTCGTGATTTCCCGCGATGGGATCTTTGTCGTTGCCCTGTTTAAAATCGTTGCCGTAATTGACCCACTCGGTTTGGATGAATTCGAACTGCCGCTCGATGCCGGCGTTCAGGGCCATGAAGACCACGCCATGCTCGCCGTCGTCGTCGCCCGGTTGATCGTCGGGGATCGGATCGCCGTACGGCAGTCCGCGGCGGATGATGCGGCGGCGATCCGCGAGTTTGCTGAAGATCATCGAGTCGCGCGGATTCATGCGGCGAATGTGAGCCCCGACCGGGCAGCGGGCACCGTTGGCATCATCCTCATAGCGAAAGTCGTTGTTGCGGCCAGCGTCGCTCACCTCCTGGTCGCTCCACGGCTTGTCCGGCGACAGTTCCAGCGGTGTGCCGTTGCGCCAACGTCCGACCATCTTGGCCGCCAGCCATTCCTTGTTTTGCTGGAACGCTTCCTCGCCGCCGGGCAATTTCTTCGCCTGTTCATCAAGATACCGGCGGAATGAGGCGATGTTCTGATGCAGCTTGCGATACACCATGTACGTGCCGTTGCGTGCGAGCAAGTGAGGCCACGGGGCGGGCGGCGTCTCTTGCCCTTCGTCCGTATATCCCAACAGGAACTCGCCGGTTGCCAGTGGTGCCCAGCCGCCATCGGGCGTCAACTTGCCGTTGCCTGGTGCGCCGCCGGTTCCGAAACCGTCGACGTCAGGATTGGAGAGGCCATCGGCAAAACCGAAGTGTTCCCGATTCGCGCCCAAGGTGCCCGCGTCCTGAGAACCCACGATCGTCACGCCGCCATTTTTAGCCACGACGCCGCTGAGCCAATCATAGCGATCCTTAAGTACCAACCTGTGCCGCCGAAGATCAGTCCGGTCCGCCGCGGGATCAAGCGCGTGTATCGAGAGCCAAATATGAACTTCGCCGGTCGTCCAAATCGCATCCCAATGCTGCGGCGCACTTTCACCAATGTCGCCCAGAATCCTCGCCCGCGCGTGCATCCCCTGTTGAAATTCAATCGGAAAACTGAGTAGCAACCGCGCTGGCACTTTCAAGGCCGCCAGACCCTTATAAGTAAAAGCCATATTCAGCGTCGTGCTCAGCTTCTGGACCTTTCCTGATTCATCCTTTTCCCACGCTTCGGACGTCGTCACGTGATTGGCCAATTCACCGACGAACTGCCGCCCTTGGGCCGCGTCATCAACACGCACAAACACATAACGGGCCACCGGATAACGATAACCCTTCAAGATATTCCCCTGGATATCGCTGCGATCCAGTTCGGGCATGACATTGTCTCCCACGCGTGTTGAGATATCGATCAAATGGTGCCGGGCTTTGGTGTCGGGGCAGTGCGCAGGGCGCTCATGAATTGTTTGAACTCGCGCTGCAGCTCCGCCGCGGGTATTCCTTGTGTGCGTTCCATGAATTCGATGAACTTCCGTTGTGTGTCCAATGCCCGCAGGACTTGTGCGACAGTGGCATCGGGGTAGTCGGCGAAGAAAAACGTCGTCGTCAATTGGCAGCGTTTCATGTACTCGCGAAACGGCTGATTGTTCCCCACGCCCGCTCCGGGAAAGTTCACACAGTGGCTCCAGATGGCGTTGACGACGTGCGGGATCTCGGTGCCCAGCAAATCCAGATAAGCGTCCAGCGGCCCGTCGAAGTTGCTGGTGAACAGCAGGTATTTCGATTTCAGATGATCTTCATGAGCCGGGTGACCCTGGAAGAATACATCGTCGATCACGACGATTCGAGCCATGTGGGTCGTGGGCACTTTGGCCAGCGGACTATCGGCGCCGGTGCCCAGCCGCGACAGAATCTCGCGAATCTCCGCCTCGTGCGACGGCCGGCGGTTCGGGTTCTTCTTAATCGGTGACAGCAATGTCAAGCCGTATGCCTGTCCATTTGTGTTGGCCATGATGTCGTCTTTTTCGTAGCCGAAGTTGTGAAACTTCGGAATTCTCACGAATTCCGCGACGTTCAAGCGGTCCGCGTGCTTAATGGCGGCACGTGCCCCGTCGGTATCGGCCCCGTCGCGCCCAGGTCCAATTGCACGGACGTCAGAAACTCGTTGTAAGCGCGCTGAAACTCTGGCGGCGACATGTTGTCGCTGCCCTGCGCCAAGTCTTGCAATTCGTCGGACAAGTGAATGGCTGCTTTCACGTCGTTGGCGGCCGCGCCGGGATAGGCGCAATAATAATAGTCCGTGTCGATCATGTTGTGGCGGATATAAGCCTTGAATGGCGACACGGGCACAGCCATCGGGAACTTCATGGACCAACGCCAAATGCGATCCATGCCGTCGGGCAAGATATCCGAGAAGGCGTCGATGTACTGGTCCCAGGTGCCGTTAAAATTGCTGCAGAATAGCAGATAATCGTAATGCAAATCCTCTGGCTCTTGATCACCTCCCAAAAACGGAAAACCGTCCCCTTTAATAATCACCCAGCGGGCGAAGTGAATAAACGACAACTTCTTCAGCCGCTCGCCGGCCGATGCGCCAATGCCCAGGTATTGGCGAGCCCAGAAGATCACCTGCAAAATGAACCGCTTCCACGGCTTCATTGGCGAGATGCAATTCAGAGCGTACTGCTTGCCCATGATATTGGCCATGACAACCTCCCAGCCAGACGCGAGCCATTAGTTTGCGCAGTTCCCACGGCCATCGTCAAGCAGGGAAACGCAGAGAGCACAAATTGCGCAGAGAGGATTAACGCGCGGCGGGTTGTTGCGTGTCGGGGCGGTCGACGATTTGCGGCGGCGTGGCGTTTGGCGGCTGAGTGAGCGAATCCATCAGGCGGCCCAAGTATTGCGGGGGGCGTTCCATGCGATTGGGGATGGGCGCGGTCAGGCCGATCTCGCGGGCGACGTCGTGGGCGAAGTGATTGCAGTTGTGGCCCAGCAGATTGAAGCTGTACTCGGTCTGCTCCCACTTCTCCTTCACTGCTTTGGTGGACAGAAACGTCTCGCGGTCGACGCTTACGATCAGCCGGTGCGTGAGCAGCGCGGGATCGGTGGAGGCGGCTTTCGTCGTCTCATCGACGAGCCTTCCCTTGCCCACAAACAGCCGCACCACGACTCGATCGTAACCGGGATAGAAACCATAGCCCGTCGATTGCGTGCGGCCGCTGCGCGGGTCGTGCTCGATCCACACTACGAACGCATGCCCCGAACCGCCCCCGGGCGACTCACGGGCACACAATACCACGTGATACTGCACCGGATCGGACGGCGTTTTGCGCGCGTCGATCTGGCTGACGACCTCGGCGCAGGTCACCTGCGCGAAGCTCGCGGCGAAAAGGATCGCAGCAAAATAGACTATTCGGCGTGCTAGCATCGCGTGGCATTGCTGACCGCCCCAATTCACAAAGGGGCGACGTGATTGATAGGCGTACCCTGTACCTTACTCGACAGGTACGCCGCAAAAACTGTGGCAAAGTTCACGCGGCCGGTTCATCTAATCATCATCGTCGTCATTATCATTGCAGTTCCAGCACATTGTCGAACACGTAGTCGGCAACTTCTACGCCGTGGCCCACGCCCGACGTGGCGTCGAAACGCCAGTGGATGCCAAGATAGATGCGGCTCTCGGCGTTCTCCCAGGCAGCTTGGCTGAAGCTGTCAAAGTGGCGAACCACCGCGGGACCGCGCGGACTGCCGTCGGAGTTGGTGGTGACTCCGTTCAACTCGTCGGACATAAAGTCGAACGCGATGTCATCGGTGCCGTAGAAGTTTTCCAGAATGCGGAACATGGCGGCGCCGAACGTGGCGTGCCCGGATGAGTAGGCGGGGAACGGCGGCGTGAAATTGTTGCCGCTCTGATTGCTGGCCGGCGCGCAGAGCGGAGTCCAAGACGGGTCGGCCACCGTAGCGGGATTTCCGTCACCCAAGCCACTTGGACCGGTGCCCGGGTCGGCCTCGCGGATCGCGACCACCGGCCGCCAAAAGTTATAGAAGTACTTGGTCTCCCACGACGTGATTCCCGCGTCGGCCTGCGCGATGTTGACCAAGGCGAACAGCCGCGCGTTTTCAATCTCGGTGTTTTCCTCTTGAATGGCGATCTTGCGAGCGATCTGGTTGTACAAGCGCGGCGGCACTCCGATGAGTTTTGCGCCGTCGTACGCCCAGAAGAGGCCGATCTCAGTTTGCTCGGCCGTGCGATCCGTGCTGGTGATAACGCCGTCGCCGCCCAACGCTTTGACTTCGTTGAAGGCGGCCGCGTATTCCAAACTGCTGAGGGCCGGTGGTGGCAGCGCGCGGAACTGCGAGCCGCTGAGGATGCCGAACGGTTTCACACTGCCCCAAGCCAGCGTCAAAAACCCTTGACCCGGATTCAGCGGATCAGGACGATGGTCGCCAGGCAATGACCCCGGCACGTAGGTCGGGTTGGCTGTCGAACCGTCTTTCTCCCGCGCCTTGAGAATCTTCTTGGCCACGAAGTCACCAAGCTCCTCACCGCGGGTCTTGTTGTTGCTCTTCGGAATGGCTGCCAAGTAATTGTTGTATGCGACATTGAAGACAGCCGCTTGTTTCGGATAAAGCGCCGCAAGCGTGTCTCGGGCGGCGCGAGCGACGGCCGCATCGATCGACGCGTCGTGGGCCGGTTTCATGGTCAGATACGGCGCGGCCGTCGGTTGGATCGAGTTCACCGCGTCGTACATCGCCACGTGCACGATCGCTAAGGCACGCGAGGTTCGCGTCGGGCCGCCTTGATCCGGCGAACCAAACGTCGCGCTGTGATCCTGCCGAACCGCCTCCAGCGCGATCGCGTTCCAGTCCAAAATGGAATCGCGCCCCGGCGGGTCACCCGGTTTTGGCGGCTTCGCCCCGAGCGCGAAATTGCCAAAGCTGATGGATACAAACAACGAGCACACGATCACGCCATGTGACGCACTGAATCGATTCATAGGCTACCTCGCTCGACAATTAATTGGACAGCGCACCTTGTAGCCGAAATCGTGAGATTTCGGTCCACTGGATAACGCAAATCGCCCGAATTCTCACGAATCCGGCTACGGAGTCC
>JBGTKH010000559.1:0-3836 GCA_041744735.1 Pirellulaceae bacterium
GCAGTTGATCGACAATCCAGATGAGTAAGTCTTGGCCCATCGACTGCGAACAACGCCTCCTCTTGTCTTCCTTGCCGCCACTGACTTTGCGATGGCCTCACTTATCGCAGAAGTGGATAGACGGTAAAAAAGTCTTCGGCCCACATCGGATGCGCGACATGATGTGCCTTCTCGCGTTTGCCACGGCGACCGTCAGTCGCAGTACGTGTCGTTGTAACAGCGTCCAGCAGCTTGGCAAGTCGAATTGAGTCACGAGAGTTAATGTCCGGTCCCAAGACCGTGTCGATACATGGCGACACTGGTAACAATCGGAATCACCCCAGCGCCGCTTTGTGAGGTTTCCGGTCTCGCGTCCATCGTTCGAATTCGTCGCGTTCCATTATGCCGCTCAAGTCCAGTAACGCTCGGACTTTCACGACGTCTCGTGCCAACATCAATTCGTGTCCTTCGTGAAATGCCAGGCGCAACAGACCATTGGCCTGCTCGGGATGCACATACATGAGGTGCTCGCCGGAGTGATCCTGGAATCCCAGATCGAGCAATAATTGGTGCAACTGACCGTACGTCACGCAGTGTTTCATGACAGATTCTCCCGAACGCGAACTCGTCGAACCGCCAAGGCCTGTCTCCTTTCGTGCTTGGATCAAATGCCACTTGTCTACGGCTGAATGTTCATTCCCCGAATGAGTATGTTCTGGGCGGCGAACTTTGACAAAACAAGCTTAGCGGCCGGGATTCAATTCGAGTTCGATTTCCACATCGTGATCGTCTGGGTCCTGGGGCGGTTGCGCGGGGCCGAAGGGGTCGCGGAGGGGTTGACGGAAGAGTTGGGGGAGGCCGGCGTTTTCGGTGCTGCGACCGAGGGCGTGGAGCATGCTTTCTAACACGTCGCCGTTGGGATTGGTACGGGCGTGCAGGCTGGACTCGATACCGGTCTGCGCGGGCGGTTCGGGCGGCGTGGGGTCGTTGCTGAATTTGATTGTGAAGGTCTTGCCGGGAAGCTGCAGGTAGACGGTTTGATTCTCGGGCTGGCCGAGGATGCCGTAGGCGGCGGTCGTCGCGGGGATGTCGTCCTTGCTAAACAGAATGCGGCCGTCGCGTTTGTCGATGCACAGGACTGACGTGTGCGTGCGCCGCGGAGTGCCGGCAGTGGGAGTTAACTGACGCAGGAACGTCAGGACCGGGATCTCCGTCGGCTGATCCAGCGGCAAGCCGAACGGTTCGACAAAGGCCGGCGATTGCCATTGAGATTCTCCGGTGTGGCGGTCGAAAGCGTACACGCGTCCGTAGATCAACGGCGTGTGGAATCCGCCCGGCGCCGGCGAGATCGTCGGGTTATTCGGCAATTGTTCCGACGGCCGACTAGCGACCAAGATGTATTGGTCCGTGGACCGCAGCACGTGGATTGCGGAGAGATTGTCATCGGCCGCCAGCATCGTGTCGATTTTGGCGGTGCCGGCGGACAGCGAGAGGAGCACAAACTTGCCGCCCGGTGTCAGGATTGCTGCTTCATCCTGCTCGACCAGATAACCTTTCGCACCTCGGGCGAACGGGCCGGACCAAATCTCCGTGCCGGTCCAAGCGTCGATCAGCGCGGCGATTAGGTTGTCTCCTTGCGGTTTCACCGACAGCACACGGCGGCCGTACATTGTCCAGCGCTGCCCACTGCCGGGCACTTTGCGGTGACCGACGAGATGGCCGTCGATCGCGCTCAGTACAAGCGCATCTTCACTGCCGGGAGCCACAACGAATAGTAACTCCTCGTCGCCAAAAACCTCTGAGCTAGGTTCCACGTCGTCACGCGACCAGATCGTGTCGCCTGTCAGTGGATCGACGCACACAAGCTGCCGCATCTTCTGATAGTAAATCCCGTTTTCCGAAATCGGTCCTGTCGTACCGATGACGCGGCCATCCGCATCGGCCGCCAGATAGCCCATGTCGCCCCAGGGATTGGTGAATGGTTTGGGCTGCACCGCCGGCCGCCGGGCGGGGACGCCGGGAGCGACCGCGATGGCTTGCGACAAATCGTGCCGCCACAAGATGGCCTCGCCCGACTCTTTCGTGGCCAGCATGTCGATGGCCAGCAGTTCGTAGCCCATCGACAACAGCAGCAGGTGCCCGTGTACGCGGCCGTGCAACATGGCGTAATTGTTGGAATAGAAACGAGCCACGTCGGCCCGGTTCAGCGAAACGCGCAGCAACTCTTGGCCCAGCCCGTCACGCACGACAATATCATTCGGCTGCTGGTCGAAAACCACTGTCAAACCGGCCGGCCGCGAACCGCGCGCATCGCGCAGTGTGACGGGGTGCATTCGCTGGTAACTGGGGAAGGCTTGAACACGCTCGTTTCCTTCGCTGACTTCCGTCTTGCCGGAGTCCCAGCGCACCGGCGAATGCAAGAGGCGGCCGAGCTCGCTGTCTGCGTCGATGGCCGCGACCAGTTGCTGGCCCGTCTTCCCGGCTCCGCAATCGACGTCCGCAAAGCGATCGGTCAGACGCCGGTACATGTTCGCAGCCTCGTTCGGCCGCCCGGCCGATGCCAACAACCGAGCCAGTTGCGCCGACGCCGGAGCCGCGACATTTGCGACATCCGATTCCGTCATCCGCACCAGCAGCAACTCGGCATCTAAGAATTCGTTGGCGTCGATCAGCTTCGCAGCCAGCAACAGGCGAGCTTGATCGGCCAGCGGGTGCGAACCAAAGGTTTCAATGAAATCGCGGAACGACTGCAACGAACCCTCGGCCAGCGTCGCGTCGAGTCGCTGGGCCACGGCGGCATCCATCTTGGTGCGCTGCTGAGAATCGGCCGTCACCAGCAACTCGGCCAGCGACGCCTGTACCCACCGGTCCCGCCGCGCGTTCAGGTTGCGTTCCACTTCTTCCATCTCCGGCCGCGCAGCCGAGAAATTACTCGGCTCCTGCACTTCGGCCAACTTCAGGAACAATTCAAAGGCCCGTTCGATCTCGCCGTTCTTCTGCAGCCCGATGGCCAGCCGCCGCAAGTATTCGATGCGCTGCGCGGGCTGGTCGATCAAGGATTCCAGTTCTGCAGCAATCGACTGGCTGCCCGCGAAGTCGTTCTTCATCGCGTCCATCAGCGTTTGAATCAGCAGCGACTTGATTGCGTCATCGTCGGGCTTAAGTTCATACGCGCGCCGCAGTGCGGTCAACGCCGCGGTTTGCTTGCCGTCGTAGAGCAACAGTTCGCCTTGCCGTGCGAGTGCATCGCCGTCGTCTGGGTTCTTCGCCAAATCGGCCTCCACTTGGGCTCGCAGCGGGTCAATTTGATAGAACGTCAGCAGTTCGTCGACATGCTGCGAGATAATCTGATCCTGGTAGCAAATCAAATTGCCGAGCACCCGACCGGTTGAAACCCGCTCGGCGATTTTTCCCGACTCGCAGTCGATCTTCAGTAATTCGCCCGCGGCGGTTGGCACGAAGTAATAATGATCGCTGTAAAAACCGCGCCCGCTGACCAAGCTGCCCAGCTCAGTCGGCTTAGACCACACGGCCCGCCCATCGGCCAGGTTCAGCGACGTGACCGTTCGCCGGCCGACCATGATCACGTGGCCCGCGTGCACGCAGCCCACGTACAGCAGCTCTCCGCGATCGATCGGCACGGGCCAGACCGACTTGCCGGTAAGCAAATCCAAACAGTGCATCTTGTCCGATTCCACCGGCGTGATCAGCACGCGGCCTTCGGCAATCGTGACCGTGGCGTCGGCCCAGCGATTGCCCATCTCGCGCTGGCCTTGATTCGGGTAGCCGCGAAACATCAGCGCCCGAGAGTTGGGTGCGCTTTGATGGTACTGATATCCCCACAGCAGCGACCGCGT
>JBGTKH010000560.1:0-6329 GCA_041744735.1 Pirellulaceae bacterium
AATCGCCGGGCGTGGTTGGCCTATCAGGCGCATGCCCTGCCGCTGCTGGACAGCGCAGCGGCTTTAACATCGGCACGGATCGACCTCTTGCCGCATCAGGTCGTACTGACCCATCGAATCGCCACCACGGCCCCTCGCCGGTTCCTAATCGCCGATGAAGTCGGCTTGGGGAAGACCATCGAAACCGCCCTGATCTTGCGGGAACTCGCCAGCCGTGGCGAACTCCAGCGGGCGTTGATGGTCGTGCCTGCCGGTCTGGTTAACAACTGGCATCGGGAATTGAACGAGGTCTTCAACCTCGATTTCGAGGTCTTTGGCAGCGAAGGCGACGTGTTCGACCGCAAGTCAAACGCCTTCGCCAAGCACGACCGGCTGATCGCCAGCATCGACACGTTGAAGATCAAGGCCAGAGTGAAGCGGTTGAAGGATGCGCCGCCGTGGGATTTGTGCGTGTTCGACGAAGGGCATCACCTGACGGCTTATCGCAACGGCAATCGAGTCAAGAAGACCGAGAACTACAAGCTGGCCGAGGTCTTGAAGGCCCACAGCCGAGACTTGTTGATTCTGTCCGCGACGCCGCACCAGGGGGATCATTATCGATTCTGGATGCTGGCGCAACTGTTGGACCCGACACTGTTCAGCAGTCCCGCCGACATGCTGGAGAATCGGCACCGGCTCAACTCGATTGTCTTCCGGCGCACCAAGGCCGATGCCTGCCGCCCGGACGGTTCGACGTTGTTCGCCCGCCGCTGGGTTCACACCGAATCGTTCGTGATGTCGGCGGCGGAGCGGGAGTTCTATAACGAACTGAACGTCTACCTCATGGACGGATTCGCACTGGCCAAGCAAAAGGGCAACAAGGGGCGGGCGTTGGGCTTCGTGATGACGATCTTCCAGAAGATCGCCGCTTCCAGTTTCGCCGCCGTCCATCGCACGCTCCGCCGCCGCCTGATCGCCTTGACGGTGCAGGAAGGATTGATGCACGATTCAAACCTGGACATTGATGATCGTGATGCTGCCTTCGCCGAAGCACGAGCTTTGATCCAGAGTGAATTCAGTCTAGGTGATGATCGCCTCGCCGCTGTCGAAGCCGAGCGGATCCTGACCGACATGAAGCGGCGGTTGCTCAAGAAGATGAGCGACGACGAACTGGCGATTGTGTCGAGCGAATACTCGTCGGAAACGACGACCACGCAATCCGAAGATGTAGCGATCAGCGCCGTGGCCGTTTGCCTGCCCGAAGAACGACAACGCATTCGTGAGTTGCTGTTACGATTCCCTCGGCAGATCGAAACCAAGACGCAGAAGCTCATTCACGCCTTGGGGACGCTGTGGAAACAAGACCTGCAGGAACGAGTGGTCGTGTTCGCCACGTACCTCGGCACCGTCGAAATGCTGGGCGAGGAGATCGACAAGGCGTATCCGGGTCAGGGAGTCGTGGTGCTGAAAGGCGGCGACCACGGCAGCAAGGTTGCCGCCGAGAAACGGTTCAAGCAGCCGAGCGGACCCCGAGTCATGATCTGCACGGCGGCGGGCCGTGAAGGGATCAACTTGCAACACGCACGGGTGCTGTTCAACTTCGACTTGCCTTGGAATCCGATGGACATCGAGCAGCGAATTGGCCGCATTCATCGGTACGGCCAGCAGCACACGGCTCAGGTTTACAATCTCGTTCTCTCGGACACCATCGAAGGCCGCATCTTCCTGCTGCTCGACGACAAGCTGAAAGAGATCGCTAAGACGCTCGGCAAGGTTGATGAGCATGGCGAAGTGGCCGAAGACCTCCGCACGCAGATTCTCGGCCAACTCTCCGAGCGGTTGAGCTACGAATCGTTGTATTCGACGGCCCTGGACGACCCGGAACTCAAACGCACCCGGCTGGAACTCGAAGCGGCCCTGTCAAATGCCGCCGAGGCCCGCAACGTCGTCTTCGAGCTTTTCCAAGACCTCGATGGCTTCTCGCTGGAAGATTACCAACCATTCTCCGACACGTCGGAGGGCATGTCGGAGATTGTGCGGTTCGTTCGCACCGCAGTTGAAGAAGACGGCCAACAACTCAAGGAAGTTGAAGGCAATGTGTTGGCGGTGACGGCTGACGGCAACGGCGCACCCGAAGTTCGGTTCACCACCAAGCGAGACGAATCGCTGCGGCGTGACGACGTGGAACTCATGGGGCTGGATCATCCGCTGGTCGTGTCCTACATGAGCCGCTACCGCAATCTGTCCACCGAAGAGATCGGCATCCGAGTCCAGTCCGGTGATGGTCGAAAGGGTGTCCTTTCCATCTGGCACGTCACCACGCAGGGCGAGCGAAACGAAATCAAAACAGCAATACTCACGCTGGCCGTGGACAACGAAGGCCAACGGATTCCACCTTGGGAGCGAAGTGCAGATCGCATGTTCCAGCTTCAACCAGCATCCAAGAATGCAGAAACAAACAAGAACCTGCTAGCCGACATCCTGGAGCCGATGATCCTGCGAGAACTGTCCCACCGTGGCGTCCTCAGCGAACAACGAGGCTACGACGCCAAACTGATCGGCTGGGCGGAGGTTGTGTGAACAGGACCAAGGACGACTCAACTCCGACGACAAGTGATCCACGCTAAAACGGAGCCGCCAGCCAGTGCTGAGCAGATTCGCCAAACTTCTGTTCGTTGCGACTTCCCTCGCCCCAGTGTTGGCAGCGTTCGCTGTCAAAGACCTGACGGCTGGCAGGGGCATTACCGAGGTGGCTCCCTGGCTAATAGTTACTGTGCTGCTGCCGGTGATTTGTTGGTTGCTTCTGATTTTTTCACGAAAGCATTTGGAACGGCAGGAACTACGGATCGTGAAGATAAAAAGCACCGACAAAGAGGTGCTGGCATACCTGATTGCCTACCTTCTCCCGCTGCTCACGAAAGATACCGTCGATGTCCGGCAGCAGTTGCCAGTTGCGCTGTTCGTATTCGGTGTGATCTTTCTTGCCGTGTACCACAGTAACGCCTTCCATTTCAATCCGCTGCTCGCCTGCGTAGGATATCATTTCTACGAGGTCGAGTGCGATGACGGCATGACGTACCTATTCATCACTGGCGACACGATCAAGAAGCAGCAGGTCACCAGTGATGTCGTGCAAATGGCCGACTACATCTTTTTGGAGGTTGATCGCAAATCATGACCATGTCGGCGGTCATTTGGTATTTCGGGATAATGAACAATTCGGATTCGAGGACCAAGCGGCGGAGTTTCTCGATGAAGGTTTGGAGCGGGTTGGTTGCTGCTTACGTGGATGGCACTCTCCATTTTAGGTCGTATCGGACGGTTAATGGGATCGTCGATGTCACCGAGTATTTTCAGGAAGCCACGAATGAGGAAATCGAACAAGTCCTAGCGCATGAGCGTCTCGCCGTGGACGAGGCGGACAAGGTAATCAAGGTCGCTGATTCGTGGATGCGAAAGCGATTCTCCGCGGTGCTGGCAACTGGGATTTTGGATCAGGTTCGCCCCCGGAAAATCGCCAACAAGGCAAAACGCTTCGGCATCATCTTGGAAACACGTAGAGTAAACAACAAGGACGTGCTCGCCTTCCCGGCTGCGAAGGCCGACATGAAGAGGCTTCTGACGTTCTTGAACGAGGGATTCTTCGAAGGGGAATTGACCGGTCGATTGTTCCAGACGAATTCGCAACGCGTCGTACAGCCGCCGAGCGGTGACGAGCAATGAAAAATCCATACTCTCACGTCCCCACTCGGGCAGGCGTACCAGCCACATAGGCCGCAAACGCGAATACCGTATCTGCACGCTGGACGAGGTTGCCGACGCATTTGGCATGGATCAGGCCGAATTGGGCGATCCGGTCACGCTGTCCAGGCGGCCACGTCTCGGTGCGGATCGCGGCGGCGCCGGTGGCGGTACCTATGATTGGCACGTCACGGGGCGCCGACCACGATCGCCGGATCGACAGCGCGAATTCAGGGGAGCAGATTGACGGAGCCCGCAAAGTGGTTCCGTGCTTCGTCATCACGACAAAGCCGCTTTCGAACGTCCTCGGCCCAGCGGAATTCTTGCTCCACGAATTCAATAATCTTCCGCACCGCCCAATCGCGCCGCGACTCGCGTTTGGCTCGGCTCGTCGAAAAATGTAAGTGACTCATGAGCAGCGGCTGCCAGACGGACTGCTGAAACACACGATGGTTCGGATCCGGCGTGGGATGGTCTCCGGCCTGCCGTTGAGAGTGTGGCCACCGAAAGTAGGCTAGACACCGCAGCCGCATCGCCGACAGGCTGGAAGCCTATCCCACGTTACTTGGGACACGGATCGACGCGACGCAACGCCGCCTACTGTACGTTAGACGGAGCGACTGACATAATGGCCGCGACCAGAGAAGCTGAGCAGGAAAGGACCGAGTTGTGGAACACGTTGACCAACGTCAAACTAGACGTCGCGGATCTGAAGTCACAAAAGAAGGAGACGTCCGAAACGACAAGCCCGCCCGACGACCTCACCGAATCAACGAATTAACCACTCTTCCACAAGGATTATCATGACCGTCACAAAGACGAATACGAATTCGCTTACAAACGCCCTCGACCCGCCGCCTGAGCCTGGACCGGATCTGCCGCCGCCGTCGCGGCCCCTTCCCGGAACTCCGAAGCCGGGTGATCCACCGGCCCAACCGCCTCCCGGCGATCCGCCTCCGTCCGAGCCAAAGCCCGGTTCGCCTGGTCCGATTCGACCGCAAAGCGTCGCGACGTTGTTACTGCTGTTGGTGCTGCTACCCGCGATGGCTCTGGCTCAACCGGCCGAATACGCGATTGATGACAACGAGATCCTGGAAGCCGTCGAGGCCGACCTGCGTTTCGACGATGCGATTGCCGCCGACTCGGTGGATGTTACCGTCGACGTGGGGGTCGTGACGTTGTCGGGAACGGCTTCGACGTTATTTGCCAAACGACGCGCCGTTCGGCTTGTCGCCAGTTTGAAGGGCGTGCGCGCGGTCGTGGACCGCGCGGAAGTGCGGCCGAGCGGTCGCAGCGATGAACAGATCTTCGCCGACGTGCAAGCCGCGTTGCGTGACGATCCGGTCGCCGATGACCGGCAAATTCACGTGACCGTCGGCCTTGGGCGAGTGACGCTGGAAGGCGCCGTTGATTCGTATCCTGAACAGCGCCTGGCGGAAACTGCGGTTGCCGGTGTGCGCGGCGTAACCGAGATCGACAACCGGATCACAATCGACGCTAAAACAATTCGCTCGGACGAGGAAATCCGCCCCGAGATCTTGCGGCGTTTCGAGCTAAATCCGTACCTGGCGGAAGGCTTGATTGGCGTCCAAGTGAAAGACGGCGTCGTGACACTGAGCGGCGCGGTCGGCAGCGTCAACGAAAAAGACATCGCCAGTATTTTGTGCTGGGTGGCGGGAGTGCGCCGCGTCGACGGGTCGAAGTTGGAGATCCAGTGGTGGCTCGATCGCGAACGACGGCGAGACAAGTTCACGGTCCTGCGCAACGACGTCCAACTCCAACGCGCGGTCCAGGACGCTATGCTTTACGATCCGCGCGTCCGCGGTGCAAAAGTCGAGGTGCGGGTTCTCCAGGCGGCCGTCTCGTTGCTGGGCAACGTGTCGTCGCTGGCTGCCAAACGCGCCGCGGAGCATGATGCCGAGAATACATTGGGCGTGCGCCGCGTGAACAATTACTTGAAAGTCAAAGTCAGCGATTGGCCTGGCGACCCCGCGGTGACGCAGCGGGCTCAGCACGCACTGGCTCGCGATTCACATCTGGCGGATTTTGAGTTGCGAGCCGCGTCACACTTCGGCAAAGTGTACTTGCGCGGCGAGGTCAATACGCAGTTCGAGAAGGAACGGGCTGAGGTTGTAGTCGCCAACGTTCCCGGCGCGCTGGATGTCGTGAATCGGATCACCGCCGACGCGCGGTGGCAACCCAAACCGGACGAAGCGATCGAGGAAGACGCCGCGCGACGCCTGCATTGGAGTCCGCTGCTGGACGCGGATCAAATTACGATGACGGTCGATGACGGGGTCGTCACGCTGCAGGGGACGGTCGACTCGTGGCAGGAACGAAAGACGGCCGGCCGACAGGTTTACCAAGCAGGGGCTCGGCGCGTCATCAACGAACTGGACGTGCGATCCCGGCAATAGGGCACCGCCCAGTCGGAAGGTGTCATTCATTTCTTAATCAAGGATTAACCAAGCATGAACGCATTTGTCATTGCCAAGAAGAACGCGGAGTTTCTCGACTCACCAGTCTTTCACGCGGGCGAAACGGGCGGCGAAGAAGCGATCGCGGTGTTTACGACGCGTGAGCGGGCCGCCCAGTACATCGACGATGCC